>CALCDN010000251.1 GCA_937900755.1 uncultured Acetobacter sp.
GATGTGTATAAGAGACAGAATCATGCCTGTGGCCCTGCCTGCCTGCCAGACTGGCCGACCAGAAGCCCCCTGCGCCCCAGAACCGTCTCAGGCGCGGGCAGGGACGTCTTGCGCTCGGGCAAAGGCTCCTTGCCTGCACCTGCCTGCGGGTTGAGCGCGGGGTCCAGCAGGCCACGCACGGCAGCCTGCGCCGTATCGCTCGCCTGCAGCATGGTGGAAAAATTGAACATGGGAGAAAACAGGGAGCATGCCCAGTATCCGGGCAGGGCTTCGCTCCCTCCCTCGCGCAGGGCGGCTGTGAACTCGTAAGACCCCGAAGGAAAGTCCAGCCGTTTTTTACTGCCCGAAACCACGCCCACCCAACTGGCGTCCGCGCCCGGCACCACAACCAGGTTCATGAACCACGGTGTCACCAGCGCCCCCACCAACTGGTTTTCGAATGTGCAGAACCCCACGGCCCTGACATTCAAAGCCTCGTTCACAAACGGCAGACCCCGCATCTTGGTGGCATAAATATCGGCGAACACACGCTCAAGCGCATGGGCAAAGCCACGGGCCGGGCTTTGCTCCAAGGCCTGCGCCACGGGGGGAGCGGGCGGGCTTGCGGGCATGGCCTGCACACCCGCCCGCGCGGGTGACAATGCCGGGGCCGCCACCACCATGAACTGCTCCTTGGCCCCATCGCATGTTGGGCAGCGCCAATACTCCGGCAGGGCGGAAAACGGGGTATGGGGGGGCACCTGCCACACGGCGCACCCTTCCGCCGGGTCGTACACGCTCCAGCATATCTTACATTCCATCACGGCATCATCGGGCAGGCGCGCGGCATCGCCCAGATAAGAGCCCTCGAAGCGTGGATTGGCCCCGGTCATGCCCGCTCACCTTGCAAACTGGCGTGTTCCTCGCGCAAAACGGTGCAGATTTCTTGCAAGCGGGCTGCGGAATCCGCAATATCCTCGGGTGCGGCACAGGCAACCTCGGGCACGGCGGACACTTCGATCGTGTCCAGGATAAGCGTGTCCATGGAATTGAAATACCGCACACGCCAGACATGGGGCGTACCTGTGGCCTCTATCCGGCAGTTACCATACCCGCGCGACAGAATGGTCAAGCGCCCACGGCCCAGACTGGCCTCAAGCAGGGCCATGTCCTCAGGCGTGTGGGGGAGCAGGCTCAGGTTGACAACATGGGGCCTGCTCCGGGGGTCCCAGTTTTCGCTCTGGTCAAACAGTTCCGTCAAAATGGCGGGTGCGTTGACAACCCCCTGCACGGTACCTGCCGCCACATCGGGCCGCGCGCGCCGTGCAGGGAACGCACGGGCCAGAAGAGCCTTGGGAAAGGCCGAAACTTCCACCTGCTCGCGCACGCCCCCCCCCTGCTGGCCCCCACCATAGGCGCGCAAGGCCCATATGCCCGCGAATACGGTTTCCTGCACCTCCACCAGACCGGCGGCATCTTCCAGCCTGGCCGATACCTCGCCTTCCCCCAGGGCGTCATTGACCGCAGCGCCAGAGGCCGGGGCCAGGCCACACCGGCGCAGCAGGCGACCCTCCCCCACCTGCCACGTCTGGGCCTGCTGTTGCAGGTTTTCCAAAAAAACCAGTGTCGCGGCCATAATGGCCGGGTCATCAATTTCTGGCACATGCGGTTCATACACACTCACGCCCGAAGGCATGGCCATGTAGTTCAGCGCCTCATCTTCCTGCCCGGCCTGTGAACCCGGACCAAACCCGACAGGTGGAAAAACAAAGGATGCGCTCATGCCACAGGCTCCTTGCTCACGACAACAGGAGCGGCAAAAAACGTGGCAAACCTGCTGCCATAGGTCTCCCAGTCACGCATGAGCGAGATAGTGCCCCTGACCTGCCCGTTTTCCAGCAGAACCAGCGCGGGAAGCGAAATGTCACCATCGCGGCCCACCAGTTGCGCCTCCAGCGTGGCGTCGGCCACAGCTCCACCCAGCGGTTGCCCGCCTTGCAGCCGAACCGCCCCCAATTGCACAAGGTCGGGCAGAATGGCGGCGATATCCGGCGTTTCCAGGTGCGTTCTGGCGTGGCTGGGCAGGAACAGGAGCACAAACCCCGCCGCAGCCTGCTCCAGCGTGTGCAGGACCGGCATGCCATGCCGGGTTGTCAGCCCCTGGACCAGGGGAAGTTCTAGCACGTTCATGTCTGTTCAGGCCTCCGTCTGTCCTGCATCAAATGCAGCCTGAAGGTGGGGGGGAAGGCGGGGAGGCGCGGCACACAGGTCCGCAAATCCATGGGTAACAATGTGCTCGGCCATCCCGGCATCCACCTGCGTTGTCGCCAGCGTGGCCAGAGCCTGAAGGGCATCTTGCAGCCTGTGGGCCTCTGCCTGTTCCATGCGGGAGCGGGCAATACCCATGAAGACCAGAAGATAGTCCCCCGCCCGCGCATCGGGCACCAGAATGGTATCCACCTGCTCCTGCCGGACTTCTTGCTGTTGCGCGCCAGCGCGTGGCTCAACCTCGCAGAGCGCCATACCGCCCTCACAGCGCAGCACTTTCATGGGTATGCCAAGGCACATGGTTTACAGCCCTCCACGCGCCAGAACGCGCTCATCGCCATAACGGCAGGCCAGGTCCTCCGAAGGGCGACCCTGCTCATAGGCCGTGCGGGCTATGGCCTGCGTCATCACCCCCGCACCGGGGGCTGAGGCACCCTGCACAGGGGTCGGCACAACTCCGTAGCGCCGCGCCAGCAGGTCCAGCACCTTTTGCACGGCATGGGGCACCTGCCGGGCCACGGCCTCGGTCAGCCCGCCGCCATAGTCCTGCATGGTCACTGGCTGCACACCCACGAGATGGATGGCGTCTGGCGCATGGCCACGCAGGTCCAGCAGGGCCAGAACTTCCTGAAAACCGGTCTGGTGGAGGCTCATCTTGTGCGCGCCAATGGTCGCGGGCACGGCAGCCCCTTCCACGTGGTGCAAGGTGGCGGGGGGGAGGCCAAAATCTATGGCGTCCACTATAATCAGGGTTTCCAGCCCCTCCAGCACGGGGAGCAGGTACAGCCCCTGCGTGCCGCCATCCATGACGGCCACATCCGGGCCAAAGCTGTAATGCGCGGCAAGGTGCTCAACCGCGCGAACGCCAAAGCCTTCATCCGCCCACAGGATATTCCCGATGCCCAACACCAGGATTTTCCGCTCATCGCCATATAAAACCGCGTCCGCCGCCATGTGCGCTGCCTCCTGTTTCCATGCGAGGAGCAGCGGAGCACCCAAGGCAGGTCTGCGCCATTCCCTGCCTCCCAATAAAAGCAAGAAACATGCCAGCTTCCAGAATGGCAGATACGCAACCGGACAAATACAAAAATCCCGCCAACACGTAAATGTGATGGCGGGATTTTATGGTCTCTATTCTTCCACAATGAACGCCTTGTGGTTAATTCCTTTTCACTCGGGGCGGTCATCGCGGTAGGAGCGATACCCATTGGTCATGCTGGAAAGCAGTGTCTGACGGGACATGATATCCTCCCGCGTGACGGTGTAGACGTGGATCATCACAAACAGAATAATCACCCACATGCCCCAATGGTGGAGAAAATGGGTGCCGAGGTCCCCGCCAAGCCAGGGTTTGACCCAGCCAAACACCAGCCCTTCCCAGCTATCCATGCCGGTACCATCGGAATACAGCGCAAACCCGCTGACAATCATGAACAGGCTGGTCAGGGTAAAGCAGAAAAACAGGGCCGTGCGGGCAAGCGCGTTATGCCCGATTGTTTTCTCACCCTGTTTTCTGAGGAAGGCATAGACCAGAACCTCGTTCAGCAGGCCCGTCCAGTAATCCTTGCGCCAGAACGGAATATAAAAAAGTTCACGCGTGTACACGTTGCCCATAAAGGTCCACAGCACACGCCCGGCAAACCCCACGGAAAAAATCCATGCCGCGGAAAAATGCAGGTAGCGGATCCACCCCATGAGAAAATGGCTGCTGGGTTCGCCTGAAAGTGTCGGCGGCGGCGAGCCTATGAAATACCCGGTTACGACCAGCACAATAATGGACGCCACCGTAACCCAGTGCCAGAGCCTTACGGGGGCCTCATACACATAAATCGTGGTGAGTTTGCGCGCGCGCAATGCACGCGCACTCTGGCCTGCAAGGTTTGTGCCCTGCAGGTCCTCATCGCTCAGGATGTTTGATTTGGATGAAACCATCGGGCTACCCCCCTTAGCGCACGGTTACGCGGGCGAGTTCATCCCCATCGGGCGCCATCACATGCGTGGCGCAGGCCATGCAGGGATCAAACGAATGGAGGGTACGCAGGATTTCCACCGGCTGCTCGGGGTTGGCCATGGGCGTTCCCAGAAGAGAGGCCTCAAACGCGCCAATATTCCCCTTGGCGTCCCTCGGGCCTGCGTTCCATGTGCTGGGCACCACGCACTGATAGTTTTCTATCCGGCCATCCTTGATTTTAATCCAGTGCCCAAGCCCCCCGCGCGGAGCCGCCACAAGGCCAACGCCCTTGGCTTCCTTGGGCCATGTCGCCGGGTCCCAGCGTGACATGTTGGCCGTCGCCAGGTCACCATTACGGATGTTGGAGATCAGGGCATCGTAATCATCAAGCAACTGCTGGGCGCAATAATGCCCTTCCAGCGCGCGGGTGAGTGTGCGCCCGATGGTGGTGGGCAGGGCCTGCTGCGGTGTAAAGCTGGTGCCCGCCAGCGCATTGAAGCGGCCAAGCGCGTCATCCACCTGTGCCTTGACGTAAGGCACACCCTTTGAGTAGGCCATAATATAGCGCGCCAGAGGCCCGACCTCGCACGCATTGCCACGCCAGCGTGGCGCCTTGACCCACGAATATTTGGCGCTTTCATCCACGGCTTCAATATTGGTGCGCGTACCCTTGGCTGCACTGCCCAGGGCATAATGCGGGTCTGTTACCCCATCCCACGGGTGCAGGCCCACATCCTCACGCCCATGACCGTAGCTGTACCAGCTATGGGTGACAAACTCCTGCACCTGCTGCGGGTCCCGGGCGTCAATCGGGTGGATTTCGTTCCAGTTGCCGTTCAGGATGACGCCACCGGGCAGGCGATCGGTGGATTTGTCGCCCTGCACGGTCGGGTAGTCGCCGTAATCCATGAGATTGTGGTTTGCCAGACCGCCACCGTAGAGCCAGTTCTTGTAATAGCTGGCAATGGCGATCACGTCGGGCACATAGACATTTTGTGAAAATTCATAGGCCTCATCAAGCTTTTGCTTGATGAAGTTCAGCCGTTCCATGTTCAGTGGCGCACCTGCGGCCATGTCTCCATCAATATTGATGGCACAGGGAACACCACCCACCATGTAGTTGGGGTGCGGGTTCTTGCCGCCCAGAATAGTATGGATTTTGACAATCTCTTTCTGGAAATCAAGCGCTTCCAGGTAGTGCGTCACAGCCATAAGGTCGGCTTCGGGGGGGAGCAGATAGGCTTTGCTGTCCCAGTACCCGTTTTTGAAAATACCGAGTTGCCCGCTCTCGACAAACTTTTTCAGCCTGTTCTGCACATCGCGGAAGTAACCGGGCGAGGATTTTGCATGGTTGGGAGAAACTGACTGTTGCAGCATGGATGTGGCACGCGGGTCCGCCCGCAAGGCGTTGACCGGATTAACCCAGTCCAGCGCGTGCAGATGGTAAAAATGCACCACATGGTCATGCCATGTCAGCACCTTGGCCATGATCTGGCGGATGAGGAACGCATTGGTGGGAATACGGATATCCAGCGCGTCTTCCACCGCGCGCACGGAGGCCAGGGCATGGCAGCCGGTGCACACACCGCAGATCCGCTCCACAAAGGCCCATGCGTCACGCGGGTCGCGCCCGCGCAGAATAACTTCCAGCCCGCGCCACATGGTGCCGGTGGACACGGCGTTGCGGATGATGTTCTGCTCATCCACGTTCACCTCGACACGCATATGCCCTTCAATACGGGTCAGCGGGTCCACCACAATGCGCTTTCCACCGTTATCAAGCGCAAATCCGTTTGGTGTCTGGAGCGTGGTCATTGGTCGTCATCCCCTTTGTAACGTGCGCGGCTCAGCGCGCTTATGGCGGCATGGACGGCAAGGCCCGCGCCTACGGCTCCGGCGGCAACCATGCCAACCTTGTCAGCACTGGCCTCAACACCAAAACCACCCACATTCTGGAGCCTTGCGTACCATGAGCCCTTGTCCCAGAACCCATCCTCGGAGCAGCCTATGCAGCCATGCCCGGACTGGATGGGAAAGGACACGCCATCATTCCATCGCACGGTGGAGCATGCGTTATAGGTGGTTGGGCCCTTGCAGCCGACCTTGTACAGGCAGTACCCCTTGCGGGCGCCTTCATCATCAAAGCTTTCCACATACTGGCCCGCGTCAAAATGGGGGCGGCGGTAGCATTTGTCGTGAATACGCTGGGAGTAGAACATCTTGGGCCGTCCCTGCCGGTCAAGCTCGGGCAGGCGGTCAAATGTCAGCATGTAGGTGATAACGCCGGTCATGACCTCGGCAATGGGGGGGCAGCCCGGCACCTTGATAATGGGCTTGTCCAGAATGACCTTGTGCACGGGCGTGGCCTGCGTTGGATTGGGGCGGGCGGCCTGCACACACCCGTAAGAGGCGCACGACCCCCACGAGATAATGGCCTTGGCCCCGCTGGCCACTTTTTTAAGCTGTTCCACAAATGGCTTACCGCCAACAATGCAGTACATACCATCTTCATTAAGGGGCGGGTTCCCTTCCACGGCCAGAATGTAGTTGCCGTGGTATTTCTCCATCACCTCATCAAGAATGGCTTCCGCCTGATGCCCGGCCGAGGCCATGAGCGTATCGTCGTAATCAAGCGAGATCATGGACAGGACGACATCCTTGACCAGCGGATGCGCCGAACGGATAAAACTTTCGGAACAGCAGGTACATTCCAGCCCATGCAGCCACAAGACAGGCAGACGGGGTTTGGTTTCCATCGCACTGGCGATCTGGGGCACAAATTCCGGCCCCAGGCCAAGGGCGGCGGCGGTAAGCGAGCAGTATTTGATAAACGACCGGCGGGTAATGCCCTGCCGTCGCATCACATCATAAAACGTTTCAAGACCAGCCATCAGTCAGGACGTCCTCCTCAGGCGGCGAACCGGAACAGGTCCGCAATTACCAAAAGGAAAAAGCAAGAAGTGTGCCATGCCCAAAAAAGCCAGAGCCAGCCTTGCCGCCACACCTGAATGGACACAGCTTAGCCGCCGGAATTGGCTGCCAGCTTTCCACTTTTACCCGACATGATGAAAAAATCAGGCCGACCGATGCCGGTACATGGCCACCGCGGCCTGCCCCACGGCCAGCCCGCCATCCCCCGCAGGCACGCCTGATGGCAAAAGCACCCTCAACCCCGCAGCCTGCAACAGAGGGAGCAGCAGGCCCACCAGCACACCGTTGTGCATGACACCGCCAGACAGCGCCACCGTACCCAGCCCCGTGCGCCCCGCAAGCACGCCTGCGGCCTGGGCCAGAGCATGCGCCAGCCCGGCATGGAACGCCCAGGCCAGTTCGGTTCTGGCAAAACCGTCCTCCAGCTTTTGCAGGGCCGCGCGCCACATGGGTGCCGGGTCCATTTCCAGCATGTCCCCCCGCATGCGCAGGCCAAAATCCAGCGGGGCAGCGCGCCCTTCCGCCCGTTCGGCCAGTGCTTCCAGCAGCATGGCGGCCTCGCCCTCGTAACTCAGTTTGTCCGGCGCGCAGCCAGCAAGGGCCGCCATGGCGTCAAACAGGCGTCCGGCCGAACTGGTCATGGGCACATTCATACCCGCGCGCACCATGGCGCGCAGAACACCGGTCTGTTTGCCGTCCAACGCGGGCAGCAGGCCCTGAGCCATGGCCTGGTCGGCCTGCCCCTCCCCCAGCGCGCTGTCCAGGTGCGCCAGCAGCATGCGCCACGGCTCACGCGCTGCTTTTTCTCCCCCCGGCATGGGCACGGTGGCCAGGTGGCCCACACGGGTAAAATCCGCATAATCACACACCAGTATTTCGCCCCCCCACACGGTGCCATCCGGCCCATAGCCCGTGCCATCCAGCGCAAGACCAAGAACCCGCCCATGTTGCCAGCCGTTTTCGGCCAGGGTCGCGGCAATATGCGCGTGGTGGTGCCAGACTGTTTCCACCCCCCAGCCGTTATCCTCGGCCAGTTTTCTGCCTATTTCGCGGCTGCGGTAGGCAAGGTGGGCATCCACCGCGACAAGGGCTGGCGTTTGCCCGAACAGGGCCCGGTAATCTGCCAAGGCCGCCAGCATGGCCTGCTCGGTCGCCAGCTCCGCCATATCTCCCAAATGGTGGGACAGCAAAGCCCGCCCGCCTTGCGTAAGGCAGAATGCGGCCTTCATGTCCCCGCCCATGGCCAGCACCGGGGGGGCGTTGGCCATGATCGCAGGCAGGTGCAGCGGCTCGGGCGCCAGGCCACGCCCCCGGCGCAACACCCGCGCCTGCCCGGCCAGAACACGCACCACGCTGTCGTCCAGGCGGCGGGCGATGGGCCGGTCGTGCATGAGCCATGCATCCGCAATTCCCTTGAGGGCTTCGAGTGCTACAGTATTGTCGACCACCTGTGGCTGGCCCGAGCGGTTGGCGCTGCTCATGACCAGTGGTTCACCCGTTTTTGCCAGCAACAGCCCGTGCAACGGCGTATAGGGCAACAGCAGGCCCACCCGCTCCATGCCCGTGGCCACATTGGCCGCAAATGACTGGCCCGCCCGCCTGCGCACCAACACCACGGGAGCCGAAACATCCTCCAATGCCCCGCGCTCCACAGCGCAGAGCTGGGCGTAATCCTCCGCCATGGCCATGTTCCGCACCATAACCGCGAGCGGTTTGCCGGGCCGCCCCTTGCGCGCCCGCAACTCCGCCACAGCCCCCTGCGCACGGGCAAGGCCCGCCAGATGGAACCCCCCAATACCCTTTATGGCCACAATCCGCCCCGCCACCAGGGCGGCAACCGCCTGATCGAGTGCGGCATCCCCCACGACCCACCCGGCCTGCTCCGGTCCTTCGGCAAACAGCAGTTGGGGGCCACATGCCGGACAGGCCACGGGTTGGGCATGGAAGCGCCTGTCCTGGGGGTTGGCATATTCCGCGGCACAGGCGGGGCACATGGCAAAAGCGGACATGGTCGTGCGTGCACGGTCATACGGAAGGCCGTTCACAATGGAAAAACGCGGCCCACAGTCCGTGCAGTTTGTAAATGCATAGTTGTAGCGGCGATTTTTCCTGTCCACAATTTCGGCGGTACAGGCGGGGCACACCGCCAGGTCGGCCACAACGCCCGCCTGCACCGTGCCGGGCTGGCTTGGCTCTATTGTAAACCCCTGCCAGCCTTCATCCTGCGTCATGCCGCGCCGAATGGCCGCAATACGGGCGCGTGGCGGGGGCTGGGCGAGTGCGTCCACCAATGCCGCCACATGGCTGGGCGCGCCCGCCACCACAATACGCACCGCATCCCCCTGGTTGGCAACGTAACCCCGCACCCCCAACCGTTGCGCCAACCGCCACACAAAGGGCCTGAAACCAACCCCCTGCACCAGGCCGGTCACAAAAATTTCCTCCGCGCAATGGGGCATCAGTGCACGGTACACGCCATGCACGGGTCGAACGAGCGCACAATATGCTGCACGGATAGCGGGGTCTGCTCGCCCTCATGCACCCGGGCACCCTTGAGCGCGTATTCGAGCGGGCCTTCCACCCCGGCCGCATCCCGGGGAGAAAAATTCCATGTTGTCGGGGCGACAATCTGGTACCGCGCGATCAGCCCTTTTTCCACACACAACCAGTGGCCAAGGGCTCCACGCGCGGCTTCCGTCATGCCTATGGCCCTGCCATCGGGGATGTCGCCCGTGTGGGAATGGCACCATGCCTCCCCCGGTCGCAGGGCGCGTACCCACTGCTCCATCATCGGCACCAGCCGCGCTACCTCAACAAGCCGCGCCACCACGCGGGACAGGACATTGCCGCCATCCCGCGCAACCAGTGCGCGCACCAGCGGCTGGCCAGCCATAAGCTGGCGGGCAAGAGCCCCGGTCTCGCACGCAAGACCGGCCATACGGGGGGCCTTGCTCCAGCTATAGGCCGTATTTGCGCGCATATGGGGCTCGGTTGCGCCCTCAAAGGGGGGAAGAGGGCGCCCCATGTCCGCCATGTGGCTGAAGGTATGGTCCTCGGACACATCATCCATGTTTAAAGTCCGCACGGCTCCTGTTTCAAAAATCCCCGATCGCCAATGCCTCTGGCCTGGGTCGGAGCCAAACCCCGGATATGCGCCAAAGCTTAAAAACCGATCATAGCTTCGACCACTGGACTGCAGGGCCAGGTCCTGGGCAATCCGCAAAAACAGGCTGAAATCCGAACCCCGCCTGCCTTCCGCCCAACGCTGGAGGTCCTCCACGCCAGACAGGGCGGCAACCTCCTCCAGCCGGGCGCCAAACAGGGTTTCCTCCAGTGCCGCGCGCACACCGCCCAGAATACCCGACAGGCGTACACAGTCCTGTTTTTCCACCCCCCGGGACAGGCCACCGGGCTGTATGGCCAGCGTATGCGGCCAGTGCCCCGCCAGAATACCCATGACATGCAAGGCCAGCGCACGCGTTTGCAAAATACCGCGCACGGCACTGCCTCGCAGGGCGGCAAAGCGTTCATGGGCCTGCGCGTACCAACGCCGCCCCTCATAATCCGGGCGGGCAAAATCGGGCATGAAAAACAGATGGAAATGGGTCAGATGGTCCGCCAGATTTTCGGTCGCCACAATCAGGTTTGTCGCAACCTGGCCGTTATGTGTTGGCGCCATGCCCATAACGCCCCCAAGAGCCAGAGCCGCCGCATGGGACTGGGAGACAGAACATATGCCACAGATCCGTGGCGCAATAACCAGGGCGTCCATGGGGGTGCGCCCCTCAAGCACCCGCTCAATGCCGCGAAACAGCGGCGCGTTGACCCATGCCCTGCCCACATGGCCATCAACCACGTCCAGCCGCACCTCAAGGTCCCCCTCAACACGGTTGAAGGGGCCTGCCACAAGCCGGGTTTTTGCCTGTTCCACCATGTTCGCTCCCTCCCTTACACGTCCCGCCTGGGGCAGGTTGGGGGCACGACCAGATGGTCGCTTACCGCGTTACGGGCCACACGCTCAGGCGTTGCGGCCCTTGCCAGGGCGGAAAGGGCGACAAACCATGCCTTGGGCATGTCGGTTGGCAAACCAACGGGAATACCGGCAATACGCGGGGTTTGCGCAAACGGGTGCCCCGGCTCCTCAAATTCGGGTGCTGTGCAGTTGATGCAGGCATAGCCACCACGCGTGCAGGAGCCCTCTCCATTCCACAGGCGGTTGTTGCAGTCCGCATGCGCCTGGGTGCCAACGCAGCCCATATACTCCATCATGCAGCCCAGCTGGGCTGGCTGGCGCGCGCTGGCCTTGTATTCGTAATATTCATTGCGCGAGCACCCCTGATGCACAAGCTGGTCCGCGTAAAGGCGCGGGCGGCCCACGCTGTCCATGTCCTCCGCCGCCAGCCCGTCCTGCGCCAGTAACGCCAGGGTTTCCATCACCCAGCCCGGATGCGTGGGGCACCCGGCGATATTGACAACCGGCAGGCCAGACCCTGAGCGAAAACCCGCCCCAAGGGCGCCACCGGGGTGTACGCCCTCATACTGCAAGCCGCAGGCATCCAGAATATTGGGGGACGCGGCTGCCATGCCGCCATACGCGGAGCAGCTGCCAACCGCCACGACATACCGCGCCAGACCCGCCAGATTACGCACCCACTCCATCATGGGCAGGTCCGTGCCCCCCATGACATGGTAGCGCCCCGTGCCCTCCGGTCCGCGCAGCACCGCTCCTTCCAGGCATAACGCATCCATGCGCACACGGCCTGCCAGAATATCCGCCAGAAGTGCCCGAACCTCGGCCCCGCTCTGCTCGGACAGGCTCGGGTGCCACAAAAACTCCACGCCCGCGCCACGCAACTGGGCCACAAGGTCTGGCGTTTGCGCACACAGGAGCGACATGCTGCACCCCCCACACCCGCCAGACTGAAGCCACAGGACAGTAAACACCATGAGCCATCATACCTTTTCGGGTTGGGCGGCACACCCGGGGCCGGGAGCAAAGGCGGGCAGGTCAAACGCCACCACGGCCCCCCCCTGTGCGCCATTTTGCACCACAAACTGCCCCCCATGGTCGCAGACGGTGCCATAACATATGGCAAGGCCAAGCCCCGTTCCCTTGCCGACAGGCTTGGTCGTAAAAAACGGGTCAAAAATATGGCTCGCCACATCGGGGGCAATGCCGGTTCCGTTATCCGCGATCTCGACCTGTATCCGCGCGCCAGCACGCCTGGCCGTAATGCTCAGAACCGGATGCAGAACATCCTCCATGGCATCCAGCGCATTTTGCACCAGATTCATGACAACCTGTTGCATACGGCCTGCATGCCCTTCCACCTCCAGCGGCTCTTCCACATCCATACGGGTTTCAACCCTGCGCCCGGCACTGGCCAGCACCCACTCCAGCCCTGTGCGCACCACGGCCGCCATGTCAAACACAGCACCAGCGCTCCGCTTATCCGAGGAAAAGCGGCGCAGGTCCGCCACAATGTCGCGCACACGCTCAGCCCCTTCCACAATGCCGTCCAGTGTTCCCCCCAGTTCGGAAACCACCATATCCACCCGCAGGGCCTTGCGCTCGCGCTCAAACAGCGGCGCACTGGCGTGGGTGTGAATATGCTCCAGATAGCTGACCAGCCGGGGAATAAAACGCTTGAGCGTATAGGCATTCCCATACACGAACGAGATCGGGTTATTCAGCTCATGGGCCACACCGGCCACCAGCCGCCCCAGCGATGCCATTTTTTCCGCCTGCACCAGTTGCACATGGGCCGCCTTGAGGTTGCGGTGCGCCTGGTCCAGCTCGGAATAGGCGCGCCGCACCTCCCCCAGGGGGCGGCCCAGCAGCACAATTCCGCAGGGGCGTTGGCGCCGGTCATACAAAAGCGTGCCATTGACCGCAAAAGGGAACGCCCCCGATGGCGTCGAAAACTGGAACTCCCTGTCCTCCAGCCCTTCACGGCGGGTCATGCACGCGGCCACATCCGTGGCCCCAAGCGCGGAGGACGGGGCAATCAGGTCTTCCAGCGCGGCGCCGACAAGAGTTTGCCCCGTGGGGGCAAAAAGCTTTTCCGCTGCCGTGTTTGTCCGCACAATGCGCAATGCGGTATCGCACGCAACCAGCACATCGGACATGGATTCAAATACGCTGGCCATAAACGCATGCGCCTCTTCCAGCGCCGCGTTCTTACGCTCCAGCTCGACCTGCTGGCCAATAAGCTGGCCCCAGGTCTCTTCCATTTTGCCAATGACGTTCAGCCATATCTGCTCCCCCTCGGCGGAGGCGCGGATATCCTCGGGGTGTGGCGCTTTTCCTGTCGTCATTCAAGGTGCCTCCCCCCGCCCGCATGGGCATACCGGGGCAGTGTAACACAGGCCACGGCGTGTGGCCCAGCCACGCGACAGATGTAAGGGCCAAGAACAGGGCATTTATATTATTGTTATTTATTAATCCGCCGCTGAACTGCTATTCAGGTCTGGACACTCCAGCACGCGGCAAAGCGGCAGGGGACAAAGCCGTGGGGTTGCCCCTGGCAGCCTGTCCCTTGGGCTTTTTACCGCCATGACCCTCCCTGGGAGACTATAAAAACATGACCCGCGTTTCCTTTTTGTTGTCCACCACCTCCGCCTTGCTGGCGTTGAGTGCGTTCACCCCCGCCTCGGCCCAGACCATAAACACCGCAACGCTGGTCAAACCTGGCACCTATGCCGTGGAACCTGCCCATACTCAGGTCGGTTTTTCCGTCCTGCACTTCGGGTTTACCAACTATTTTGGCATTTTTTCCAATGCCTCGGGCGCGCTGGAATTCAACCCGCAGGCTCCTGCCGCCTCCAGGCTGTCCGTGACCATTCCCGTGGCCTCCGTGCAGACCACCAGCGCCAGGCTGACCGATGAACTGAAAAGCCCGCAATGGTTTGACGCCGCCAAATTCCCGAACGCGACCTTTGTTTCAACCAGCGTCAAGCTGAGCGGTGTGAACGAAGCAACCGTGAACGGCACCCTGACGCTCCACGGCGTAACAAAACCCGTAACCCTGAGCGTGCACTTCCTGGGGGCTGGCGTGAACCCGATGGACAAAAAATATACTGCCGGATTTGAGGCCACAGCCACCATCAATCGCAGTGATTTTGGCATAAAAACATATGTGCCGTATGTGAGCGATACCGTAAACCTGCGCATTGCCGGAGCATTTGAAAAGCAGGATTGACGTCTTCCCCCACGCTCATAATGGTGATTATGGGCGTGGGGACGAACATTTTTGCCTTGGCGGCTTAAAAACACAGTATTGTTAACTGCAGACAAACAAATATAGTGGTCTATCAAACAAAAGAGTGCGTAGTTGCGCCCATCACGTCACGTAGCACTGCACACCACCCGGCAAGACCTTCTCAACGGCCTGAACGCTAGGGATTTATAGCTTTATCCCTCCGCGCTTCTTTGCCTGCTCCCATATTTGGGAGAATGTTGTGCATGGCCGCCACATGTGGGATGTTAACAGCATTACATGCTTGATATATATCATTGCTTGTGCTGCATTTAGTGTTGCATGATAACAAACCAACGCTAAGGCATAACGGTCATAGCCAAAAAAGTTTTCTCAATCCTGTCTGTTCGTTTTGACCTGATCGTCAACCTGAACGGCCATAATTATTGAGACACCAGACCAGCCTGAACAGCTGAAGCAGGATAATACCCTTCCATGAACACCGCTCCCCAGCATGGTGAGATCGACTTCAAAACCCTTCCTGACCTGGCAGCCCTGGGGCAAACGCTTTTCAAGCAGGTTCCGATCGGGACGGTGGTCGTGCGCCTGTCTGACAGCCAGATTATCCTGCGCAATCCAGCCTTCCGCCTTATCGCGGACGACAAGATACCCACCATGGCGGGCCTGATCGCCACCAGTTGCGTTGACCCCAAGCAGCAGGAGCAGCTCCGCGCCCAGATCACACGCGCCAAAAGCCGTGCCGATCTGGAGGAAACCAGCGAACTGCCCGAACTTGTCCTGGACCTGAAGGGCGCGGATGGCAAAATACGCATTGTTCAGCACTATGCGCTCATGTTCCACAAGATGGGCATTGCCGTTGGCATTTTTCGCGATATTTCGGACATAAAACGCAAATACCGCGCACTCCAGAAAGACGCCTTTACAGACGAACTGACAGGTGTGGGCAACAGGCGCGGCCTGATGGAGCGCTGGAGTGAGGAAATAGAGGATGACCCCGCCCAGACGATAGGCTTCCTGATGATCGACCTGGATCAGTTCAAGCCCATCAACGATACCTACGGCCATGCCACCGGGGACAACGTGTTGCGCAGTCTGGCCCGCAGGCTCCGCAAAAGCGTGCGCAAAAGCGACTATGTCGTGCGCATGGGCGGAGATGAGTTTGGTATTCTGCTCCCCGATATTGAGAGCCGGGCCATGCTGGACACAATCAGCAACAAGCTTCTGGCCGCCCTGCGCCGCCCGGTGATTATAAACTCCCTCAAGCTTACGCTCTCAGGCAGCATTGGCGGGGGGCTTTACCCCGAGGATGGCAAGGACCTTGCCGCGATCATGGTCCATGCCGACCATTCGATGTACAGCACGAAAAAGAACATTCCCGCCCGAAAACGCTCTAAAAAACACCCTGTAACCGTCAAGGCTCCCACCCCATAAGGCCGACAGGTCCGGGGCGGGCCAAGCAAACCCGCATGCGCCCCCCCCGGCCCCCAGGGGCGGGCAGGGTATACATTAAGGGTAGCGGTGGTCCCGCACTCGGGGCAC
>CALCDN010000252.1 GCA_937900755.1 uncultured Acetobacter sp.
CCCCCACACTGACTGTAAGCGGGCTGGTTTTTGGCGAAATTCTGGCCGGCGCCGTTGTGACCGAAACGGTGTTTGGCCTGGACGGGCTGGGGCAACTGGCCCAGCAGGCCGTGGCCAGCCAGGATGTCGCCGTACTGCAGGCCATTATCCTGATTTCCGTGACCGGCTTTGTCACGATCGGTTTTCTGAGCGAGATCCTCCAGCCTCTTCTGGACCCGCGCATAGGCCGCAACACTCAGCAAAGGAAATACTAGATGCCACACCGCATCTCGCCCATGCGGCTGGCCGTGGCGCTGCCGGTACTCCTGCCTGCCACCTTGCTGGCGCTGGCCGCGTTCTGGCCTGCAATACTCAGCACGCAAAACCCGCTGACTGGCCTGCCCGCCGAATATCTGGCCCCTCCCTCCGCCAGCCACTGGTTCGGTACCGACCAGTTCGGCCGTGACGTGCTGGCCCGTGTTGTTTACGGCAGTTTTTCCACCCTGTCCTCCGCCCTGCTGGCCGTGGGGATCAGTCTGGTCTGGGCAATTCCTGCCGGGCTACTGGCCGGGCTTGGCAGCCGGCGCGTGGAAAGGACCATTCTGGCCTGTGCCGATATTGTCTTGTCCATACCCGAGATTTTCCTTTCCCTCAGCATCATCACGCTTATAGGCCCTGGTGCGGTCCATGTTGCACTTGCCGTGGGCATCAGCCAGACAGCCGGTTTTGTGCGCATGATCCATACCGAAGTCTCGCGCGTGCAGGCGACCGAATACATGGAGGCCGCAACCGGTATTGGCGGCACATTCAGCCAGGTGGTCTTGCGGCATGTCTTGCCAAACAGTCTGGCCCCGACCCTGGCCTTGGCCTCACTCCGGCTGGGCACGGCCATTCTGGCCATTTCCACCATCTGCTTTCTAGGCTATGGCCCCCCGCCTCCCACGCCGGAATGGGGGCTGATGATTACCGAAGGACGTGATTACCTGTCCACGGCGTGGTGGATCACCACCTTCCCCGGTCTTGCCATTATTTTTTCCGCATGGACTGCAAGCCTTGTCTCCCATGCCATAAGGAGCACGCCATGACCCAGACATGCCTGAGCATCCGTGGGCTGGATGTATGCTACAGGCGCCACAATGTGCTGCACCCCGCACTGAACACACTCTCTCTCGACCTGCATGCGGGAGAAATGCTGGCCCTGGTGGGAGAGTCCGGGTCTGGCAAATCCACCTTGGGCCATGCTGTGCTGGGCATACTGCCCGCCAATGCCGTCGTGCGGCAGGGTAGCATCCATCTGGGCGGGCAGGACGTCACCCATCTGTCAGAGCGGGGGTGGCGGCGTATTCGGGGCCAGAAGGTCGCCCTTATTCCCCAGGACCCGGCCCACTCACTCGATCCTGTCCGCACCATAGGCGCACAACTGGCGGAAGTTCTGCGCCAGCACCAATCGGGCTTTCTGCTCCGGCGTAACGTGCGGGCTGAGGCAATTGCCCTGCTGGAGCAGATGGGCATTTCGCGCCCGGAGCAACGTCTGGCGCAATACCCACACGAACTTTCCGGCGGTATGCGGCAACGGGTCCTGATTGCTGCGGCCATTGCCCAACGTCCATCCCTTATTGTTGCCGATGAGCCCACAAGTGCGCTGGATGTCTCTGTTCAGGTACAGATCATGGCGCTCCTTGCAACGCTACGACGTGACCTGGGCACGGCTATTCTTTTTATTACCCATGACCTTGCACTGGCGAGTGAGCAGAGTGATCGTGTTGCCGTCCTGCATCGGGGCAACATTTGCGAAACAGCCCCAACCAGACAGATTTTTTCGGCGCCACAAACACCCTACACACAACGCCTGATCGCCGACCTGCCGATTTTCAACCAGACACCCACGCGCAGGCCCCTCCCTGACGCGCCACCACCACCTGACGTTATCAGCGTAGCCAACCTGGGGTACAGCTATGCGCAAACCACGCGCGCAGGCCACCAGCATGCCATGCGGGGTATCACCTTTTCTGTTCCCAAAGGCCGCACACTGGGCATTGTCGGGGAGTCAGGGTCTGGTAAAACCACACTCCTGCGGTGCCTGCTTGGACTGATAACACCACAAGGCGGCACTATCAGGCTCCTGGGCAAGGACCCTGGCCAACTGCAGGGGCAAGAACTCAGAACCCTGCGGCGCAAAGTGCAATTCGTTTACCAGAATCCGCATGTTTCTTTTGACCCGCGTTACAGTGCGCTCAAGGCGCTGGAGGAACCCCTGATCAATATGGGCCTCCATGACGCCACCCGGCGGCGCAAGGCCATAAAGACCGTACTCCAGCAGGTGCACCTTTCCTCCACCCTGCTCAACCGCCGGGTTTCGGCCCTGTCGGGGGGGCAGGCCCAAAGGCTGGCCCTCGCCCGCGCCCTTCTCTGCCAACCGGAAATTCTTGTTCTGGATGAAGTTGTCTCCGCGCTCGACGTGTCCATCCAGGCCGAAATCCTGGCTCTTCTGGAGCAGCTCCAGCACGATCTGGGACTGACCTATGTCTTTGTCTCACATGATCTTTCCGTCATGAGACGCATCTCCCACGATGTTTTAATTCTAAAAAACGGAGAGCAGATAGAATATGGAGAAACAGACCAGATATTTTCAAACCCTCTTACGGACTATACAAAATATCTGATCGCCTCCATCCCCGGAGCCGCCTCTTTTGCCCTGACCCCCGAACCTGTTCCATAAAATCCACATGCCTTTGTCCTACAGGGCGCTGATCACCTTCAGCCCCGCCAGAACCGCGTTGGGAATAACCGAGGTCTCTCCAGGGCGCATCATGTATTCAAACTCCGGTGTAATAACCAGGCCCGGCATGACGGGAATACCATAATAGGCTTCCAGAATAGCCGAATGGGTCTGAGGAGCATTGACATACGCCCCCATGGACAGACCCGCCTGTTGGCGCAACTGCTCGCCATACGTAGTCCGCGGGCTTAACTGGTAATACGAATACATGACGCCAAACCGGTCAAACGGCCGCCCCGGAATAATCCCCAGCAGGGAAGCCCCACCGTAAACCTCGTTGGAAAACGTGGAGTTGCTTGGGGTGTTATGAATAAATCCGGCCAGAACATAGCCCCCCGCCATCTGGTGCTGGCCATGGCTGCGATAAACCATCTGATCCGTTTCGATGTAAAACGTATCTCTGGGTTTGTCCTTGTGCTTTTGCACAGACCCCGCAAAAGCGGTGGGTATGGTCCCGATCATATCCGCATAAGGGGAGGTGTCGTGGGCATAACCGATCTTGTAATGGCCGGGCAGATTGCGCTCGCCAAAAAAGGGCTCCCATGTCAGCTCCACAGGGGTTTGAATACCGGTATAGGGCTCACTCCCCCAGGCCCATCCGGTATTATCAACCGCCTTGGGGCCGATACGATACACGCCTGTTCTTAAAATCAGGTCCCGTGTTGGCCGTACTCTAAATGTCCCCCCCCATGATGTCTTGGGATACACACTCCAACCCGCGGGTTCTCGAATGGCCATAGGGGCCGAACACATGGTCATGAACGTACACAGCAGCACAGACGTGGAGTATGTATGCGTCAATGCAATGCGGCCAAGGTTGATGTTAATCCGGTTGTTCAGGAATGATTTTTCCACGTAAAGATCGGCCAGGCGCGCCGCCGCGGGGCCATGAATACTCCAGACTTCCGTCAGCAGGACATTGCGTTCGCCCACATGGTCCCAGCCAACCTGGCGTCCTTCCCGGTTCATGACAATACCATGCAAGAACCAGCCGTTGAGCGGTTCCCACTTCGTCAGTTTTCCCAGGTCAAAAAGCATGGCTATACGCACTTCATGTGTGTAATCCATGCCTTTTGACTGCCCACCGCTCATATTCCCCATGCCTTCGCCTTTATAGGTCAGCTCAAAGCTGAAACCATGGCTGCTCAGCCGGTCCCTTAGCGGTTTGAGAGACGGCACCAAATTGCCAAAAGCCTGCTCGGACACATAATAACCGGCACTGATATCCCCTCGCCGCAATGCGTCTTCATTGTGGTTGAGCAAGGAGGAAATACTTTCCGTATTAAACAGGGACTCCAGGCGATCTTCCGCAATCGGCCGTTTGCGTTTGGGTAGCACAGAAGCGGACATGGCTGTATTCTGCACGGAGCTTTCCGTACCTGTTGGCTTTTTTACCTCCTGCGCATCAGCTTTGGCGCACTGGAACGCAACCACCATGCAAAGCCACAGAGCCGCGACAAACATGGACAGGCCCACGGAGGGCTGACACCGTAAAATACCGAACCCCTGGGTATCATAGCGGAATTTGGACATGATTTTATCCAAAACTGTACACTTTCGTCCCGGAAAATGCCGGAATGAAGTGACAAGATTTCTGATTGGAATAGGAAAAAAGCGCTTAGGGCCTGCGCACCACAAACGATTGCAGATTGGCCTTACTGCGTTTTTTGGGGTCCGGCGGAGTACGGAACTGTATTTTGTCAGACATGTTTTTTCTTTTTCTTATGACTGTTTTTTTCTACATAAATCGGATTCGAAATATTATCAATTCACGTTCTTGTAGATATGTTGTCATAACAAATCAGAATCATTTATGAATTAGTCTATTTTATATTTTCTATATAAGGCTGTTTTTGCATGCCTCCATACATTCCCTCCCTACAGTCAGGGATAACACCGGAAAGAGAACAGGCCCCCAAAAACACGGTCAATCAGGGCGTGCGCATTTTTTCATTCAACAGAGCCGCCCAGATTAAGGTAGACGTGCGACATCATAGCACTTGTCACAAAGTCAACTTCACACTTTTGAACATGGCATCTGGCATTGTTAAACTGGTCAATATTGCCCGCGTGATCGTCATGAAGATACGTGAGAACGCTATATTGAATATTCCTCGCATCAAGACCACAAAGGGCCAGACTTTCAACCAGGCAACAATGGAATACCCTGTGCTTCTGAAGAGCCGTTTTTGGTGTAAACCCGGTATCCACCAGCACTGTCCGTCTATTGTTTGTGATAAATGTTATATAGTAGTCGAATGGTATTTTGTTGTTTTCGTGCATGGGGGAAGTGCAAAAAAATGCCCTTCATCCATATCTGTTGTTACAAATTTAATAACATAAGTTTTGTACTCATCGATCATAAACACGATGTCATATGATAAATATTTCTTTTATATCTTACGCTTAGTGTATATTTTCAAATATCACACTCCACAAACCCAACATGTTGCATGCAAATAATTTGAATTTTCTGTGTGTTATTTTTTTCGTAAGGAATATACTTTAATGCACTCTATAAGTCAGATAAAAGGTCTATAAACTTATGGAAAAGACATTTTTTTCCAGACTATGCGCTTTTTTGATAGTAACGAATGTTTTTTTGATACTTCCCGATGGAATTGTTCTCGCCAAGGAAAAACCTCAGCCTTCGGCGTCCGCAGTCATTCAAAACACGCTTGAACAGGCCTACACAAAATTCAAGCCTGTGATGGATGGCGAAAACGCCAGCTATATTCCCTACCTTGCCAAGGCTGACGGCAGGCTTTACGGCATTGCCATTGTTACGGTGGACGGGCAGGTCTTCAAAGTGGGAGACGCCGATTACGGGTTCCCCGTGGAATCCGTTTCTAAAATCTTTACGCTGGCGGATGTCCTGCAAAAACAGGGGTCGGAGACCATTCTCCATAAGGTTGGCGTCAACGCAACTGGCCTGCCCTTCAATTCCGTTTTGGCTGTTGAATTGAATAATGACAAGTTGGGCGGCAGCCCGCCCGCAGGCAACCCCCTGGTCAATGCCGGTGCCATTGCAACCGCGAGCCTAGTTGCGGGTGAAACACTGGATGCAAAATGGAAAAGCGTTCTTGATACCGCATCCGCTTTTGCCGGACATCCGTTACACCTGAACGAGGCTGTCTATCGGTCTGAAATGGCCAGCAACCAGCATAATCAGGCTATTGCCGTCCTGTTGCACAGCTATAACTCCCTTTACGCGGACCCTTCGGAAACGGTTGATCTGTACACCCGCGAATGTTCCTACGATGTCAATGCGGTTGACCTGGCCACAATGGGCGCCACCCTGGCCAATGGCGGGACAAACCCGCGCACCCACCACGCCGTGGTGGACGCCACGACCAGCACGCATGTGTTGGCTGTCATGGCGACAGCCGGTCTTTACAATACATCGGGCGAATGGCTGTTCAAGGTTGGATTGCCCGGCAAAAGCGGAGTTGGCGGGGGTATTGTCGCCGTTGTTCCCGGCAAGCTGGCCATTGGTGTTTACTCATCTCGCCTTGATGACGCGGGGAATAGTGTGCGCGGCCAGTTGGCGGTGCAATTTATTGCCCAGGCTCTGGGGGCCAATATTTTTGCCCCCTCCGGGCGCTAACACCGCCACGTGCCCTGCGGAACACCCGCACTACCGGCGCCTGCCCGCCGCTCAGGTCACGGCGAACAGGTCGACCCCTGTTAAACCACCCGGCACCTTGCATGACCAAGCCCGGTCATGCCGGCGGAAAGTCCTGAAAGCGCGGGCGGTCAGACTGGCCACCATCGGCCATGCCGCCCGTACGCTGGAGCGCCATATCCATAAAATACTGGGCCTGCACCCCAAGCGGGAGACCCCGCCGCCACATGACCAGCAGGTCGGCTGTTGGCAGGTCTTCCTGCACGGGCCGACACTCTATTTTTTCACCTTCCAGCGACCAAGGGCGGTAAATCAGCTGTGGCAACAGGGCAACGCCATGCCCTGCCGCCACCAGGCTACGCACAGCCTCAATGGAGGAGGAACGGAAATAGGTGTTGGGCCGGAAGGAAAACCGCTCCCAGACCGCGCTCATGCGGCCCTCAAGCACATCCGCGGTCAGGGCGATGTAGGGTTCGGCACATAACTGCCTGAGGCTGACCTGCTTTTCCGCCGCCAGAGGGTGGCCATGTGGCAACCATGCATAATGAAGGGAAACCCCCATAACCCGTGCCCCGCAGGCACTGGGCACCGCATCGCCCAGACGCAGCATAATGGCCAGGTCCAGCTCCCCCCCGATCAGCATATGATCAAGATATTCCGCCTGGTCCTCCACCAGTGTCACTTTCACACGGGGGAAAGCACGGCGAAAGCGGGTAAGCAGGTCGGGCAGCACATAGCCCGCCACCACGGGCGTGACCCCCAGGACCAATGAGCCTCCCAGGGCTTCCTCACCCTCGTCTTGCATGCGCTGGGCATCCGCCACATCGTCCAGAATACGCTGCACGCGCAGGTGGAACTGCTGCCCGCGCCGGGTCAGGGTGACACCCCGTGCATGGCGGTCCAACAGCCGGAAACCCATCTCGGCCTCCAGGTCACGCAGCGCCTCGGTTACGGTGGACTGGGAGACCAGCAGCACCATGGCCGCCCCGGAGATGGACCCCACCTCCGCAACCGAGGAAAAATACCGCAGTTGGCGCAGTGTCAGGGCCATGTGTGCTGTACTCCTGCCTACTCGCGCGAGACGGATGCCGCGAGTTTTTGTCCCCAGATGATCGGCAGGAGTGTAACCGCCACCACCACAAATACCACCACATTCACCTCCGGCATATGCTGGCCAAGCCTGATTGCGCCAAATATCCACAAAGGCAGGGTGGTTTGCGTGCCTGCCGTAAAGGTGGAAACAATGACCTCGTCAAAGGACAGGGCAAACGCCAGCAGCATGCCAGAGGCAATGGCCCCACCCAGCAGTGGCAGGGTGATTGTCACAAACCCGCGCAAGGGTGTGGCCCCCATGTCCTGCGCTGCTTCCATCAAGGATGGCGGGAGGCGGCGCAGCCGGGCCATGACGTTGCTGAAGATGATAACCGTACAAAAGGTAGTGTGCGCAATAACCAGGGTCAGCAGCGTAAAGGGTATGTCACAGACCGTGAAAAAGCTGTTCATGGCAATGCCGGTCAGCACACCGGGCAGCGCGATTGGTAACGTCAGGAAGAACGAGCCAACCTGCACCACGCGCGAGGACAGGCCGTTCATGCCCACCGCCGCCAGCGTACCCAGCACGGTGGCCAGAGCCGTTGCCAGCACCGCCACCTCGAGCGAGATAAAGAGTGCGTTCCGTACTTCCTCATCCGCCCAGGTGGCCACAAACCATTTGAACGAGACACCACGGATGGGCCAGACCTGAACGGAAGATGCGTCAAAGGCGAAGACCAGCACAAGCAAAAGCGGCAACAGCAGAAAAGCCAGCACCGCCACGGCTGCCCCCCACAGGGCAAGAGTGCGCACAGATACGGTCATGCTCCTTCAAATGCTCCAAACCTTCGGGCCACCAGCATGTAAGCCCCGATCACCACCAGAAGCACCATGGAAAAGGCGGCCGCAAACGGTACATTCCCCGAAACACCAACATTGGCGTACACCACGTTACCAATAAATTCCGACCCGGCCCCGCCAACCAGCATGGGCGTGACGTACTCGCCCAATGTTACGGCGAACGTAAACACCGAGCCCGCCGCCATGCCCGGTATGGCCAGCGGAAAAATGACAGTCCTGAACGTCTGCCACGGTGTGGCGCCCATATCGCCCGCCGCATCCAGCAAGGATGCGGGAATACGCTCAAGGGCCGAGACCAGGGGCATGAGCATGAAGGGCAACCATAAATAGGAAAACACAAGCCACAGGGCCACATTGGTAAAGGCAAAGGACTGCCCGGGCAGCCCGGCCGCACGTAAGAACCAGTTCAACACCCCGTCATGGCCAAGAATAAGCCGCCACGCATAAATGCGCGCCAGCATGCTGGACCACAACGGAAGTGCGACCAGCACAAGCAGGGTCAATTTAAGGCGCGGTCCCACCTTGCGGGCAATCACATACGCCAGTGGCCAGGCTAGAAGGATATCCGTAACCGTAACCAGTGCCGCAATCCCGATCGTGCGTTGCGCCACAATCCGGTAGGTTGCATCCGACACCAGCAGGCGGAAATTGTCCAACGTCCAGTCATGGACAACGTCGCCCGACATGGGGTCCACCTGCCAGAAGGCCGAAAGCAGAAGGATAAACAGACTGCCCAGGTAGAACAGCGTCAGCCACCCGAACGGTGGCAGCAGCAGAGCCACATGCCCCAGCAGCTTTCGACCTCCCGTCATCACTGCTTGACCTGCTGCCATGCACGCTGCCACGCGCTGTAATCCAGGCAGGTGTTCTGGCCGTTTCCGCACGCTTTCATGGGTGTTTTCCAGAACTTGATGGTAGCAAAATACGCGGAAGAGGCATTGGCGTGGTACTGCTTGCACGAACCGGGCTGCTGGGCGTCCATTTCCGCGCAGGCCTTTGTGTTGCCCGGTGTCTCGCCAAACGAGAGCGCCTGCTGGGCCTGCACTTTGGGCGTCATCACATGGTTGATCCACAAATAGGCGCAGTTGGGATGTTCGGCATGCGCGCTGATCATCCAGCTATCCGCCCAGCCGGTGGCTCCCTCCGTGGGAATGGTATCCTGCACGGGCACACCGGCTGCGCGCAGTGTGTTGGCCTGGTACGGCCATGCCGAGCCTACCTGCGCATCCCCACTTTTAAAAAGGTCAACCTCGTCGGAGGCCAGCGCCCAGTATTTTTTGACCAGCGCGCGCTGGTCCTTGAGCAGGGCCACCACGGCGTCCATCTGTGGCTGTGTCAGCTCGTACGGGTCTGTAATGCCGAGTTCGGGTTTAACATGGGCAAGGTAGAGAGCAGCATCGGCAATCTGGATCGGGTTATCGGGCACGGTAATCGCACCCGCATGGGCCTTGTCATAAAGAACCGCCCAGCTTGTGGGGGCAACGGAAAAAGCCTTTGTGTTCCACATAAGGATATTCGGCCCCCATTCGTAGGAAACACCGTAATGCACACCCTTGACGGTATTGAAGGAGGGTTCCCTGAGTTCTGGCATCAGGTCATCATAGGCGGGGATCAGGCTCATGTTCACGGGCTGGACGTTATGGCCGAAAATAAGCCGCAACGCCGCATCACCCGAGGCGGAAACCACATCAAACCCCTTGCCGCCCCCCATGCGCGTCAACGCCACCATCTCGTCGGAGGAACCGACATATTTGCGGTGGACCTTACAACCCGTCTGCTGTTCAAACGGTTTGACCCATGCATCATCCGCGTAGCCTTCCCAGGCCACGACGTTCAGATCGCCTTCGCCCTTGCCAATGGCACCGGGCAGGTCGGCGGCATGCGCCTGCGCCACAAGTGCCGTGCAGCAGGAAGCCATAAGCAGTGCAGTTGTAAAACCCTTCATGTCCTTATCCTTCCTTGATGACGCCTTGAACTTTTTCCATCCCCCTAGCGTGGCAGGGGGTAGGCCACATCCTTTGCCCATACGGCCACAACGGCCATGCCCTCTTGCAGGGTACGCGCGGTGCGTGATGGCACCATGGCCGTAACACAGGCCCCTGTTTCCATCCTCTGGACCTGGCAGCGGGTAACGGGGCCGAGATAGGCAATCTCCTCAACCACACCGGGCAGAATGTCCTCATCCGGGGTGGGCGTGTACCCGTGCGGCTCCATGCGCACATCCTCGGGGCGGAGCAGAATGGCGCATCCGTGCTCCCCCCCCAATATGCTGGAGGAGCCGATAAAGCGGGCGACAAAGCGGCTTGCCGGGCGCTCATAAAGCTCCTGCGGGGTGCCAACCTGTTCAATCACACCTTCGGAAAACACCGCAATCCGGTCGCTCATGCTCAGGGCTTCCTCCTGGTCATGGGTGACATAGACAAAGGTGATCCCCGTCTGCTTTTGAATCCGCTTGAGTTCCACCTGCATCTCGCGCCGGAGCTTGAGGTCGAGCGCACCCAGTGGCTCATCGAGCAGGATCAGTTTGGGCTTGTTCACCAGTGCGCGCGCAAGCGCCACACGCTGGCGTTGCCCGCCCGATAACTGGGAGGGCCTGCGGTCCGAGACAGCGTCCAGATGCACCATGTCCAACGCCTGTTGCGCGCGTTCGGTCCGTTCCGCCGCCCCAACGCCACGAATTTTCATGCCGTAGGCCACATTGTCGCGCAGGCTCATATGTGGAAACAGCGCGTAGTCTTGGAACATCGTGTTCACATCCCGCTGGTACGGCGGCAACCGCGTAACATCCCGCCCGAGCAGCGTGACCTGCCCTGCATCGGGCAGCTCAAAACCACCGATCAGGCGCAGCGTTGTTGTCTTGCCCGAGCCAGACGGGCCAAGCATGGTAAAGAACTCGCCCGGACAGATCTCAAGATCAATGCCCTTGAGAACGGGCCTGCCGCGATCATAGGACTTTGTCAGACCACTCAGCCCGACTGCCATAGCACCCGTTGTCGCGTTGTCCTGCATCGGCCTGTCAGCTCCAGTTTACCATGACATGGCGCGGAATTGTGTAGTCCTCCAGGCAACCAAGGCTCATGTCGCTCCCATAGCCGGAATGACGGAAGCCTGCGTGGGGCATCTCATTGACCAGCATGAAGTGCGTGTTCACCCACGTGCAGCCATAACGCAGCCGGGCGGCAGCGGACATGCCCCGCCCGATATCACGCGTCCATACGGAAGACGCCAGACCGTATATGGAGGAATTCACATCCGCGATCACCGCCTCCATGTCTGTGCAACGCGTGAGGGAAACCACAGGACCAAACACCTCGCGCTCTACAATTTCATCCCCCGGACGGGCACCGGCTATGACCGTTGGCTCATAAAAAAATCCGTTTCCTTCGCCCATCCTGCCACCTGTCGTAACCTCGACATGGGGAAGTTCAGCCGCACGCTCCACAAAGGCTGCCACGCGTGAGCGCTGCCGGGCGGACACAAGGGGGGGGATCTCGTTAAGGGCATCATCGGCCTGGCCATAACGGATGGATGCAACAGCCGTGGTCAGCTCCGCCACCAGACGGTCGTATATCCGTGCATCCGCATAAACACGGCAGGCCGCTGTGCAGTCCTGTCCCGCATTGTAATAGCCGAAGGTCCGCAGGCCCTGCACAACAGCTTCAAGGTCCGCATCATCATAGACAAGGACCGGGGCCTTGCCCCCCAGCTCCAGATGCGTACGCTTGACCGACCTTGCCGCAGCCGTAATAACCTTCCGCCCTGTTGCGATGTCTCCTGTCAGGGAAATCATGCCAATATCGGGATGGTCCAGCAATTGCTGGCCAACGCTGGCGCCGCGCCCCGTAATAACGTTGACAACGCCCGGTGGCAGGCAGTCATTCATAAGCTGGCCAAGCAGCAGCAGGCTGAGCGGCGTATTTTCCGATGGTTTGATCACGCAGCAATTCCCCGCGGCCAGTGCCGGGGCCAGCTTCCATGCCCCCATAAGCAGAGGGTAATTCCATGGAACAATCGCCCCAACCACACCAACAGGCGCGCGGCGCAGCATGGACGTGTGACCCGCCATGTATTCGCCAGCCACAGGCCCCTGCACGTTCCGCGCGGCCCCCGCAAAAAAGCGAAAACCATCCACAATCGCGGGAATTTCATCACTCAGCACCAGATGGCGCGGCTTGCCGGTATTCAGGGCCTCGATTGCGGCAAGGTCTTCCGCCCGGGCCTCGATGGCCTCCGCAATTCTCAGCAGGCACAGGGACCGTTCGGAGGGAGAGGTCATGGCCCATGCGGGAAAAGCCGCGGTAGCCGCCGCAACGGCTGCATCAACCTGCTCGGCCGATGCCTCCGCAATACCCAGGATCACATCGCCGGTAACGGGGGCATAAACGGTTTCCTCGGCCCCCGTGCCATCAACGAAACGGCCACCAATCAGCATCTTGGTCAACATGTCTTTCAACTCCCGTTACCCGACATGGCCGGGCCTTACCATTCCGGGCAACCGTGACATACGTTACGATATCAAACCAATAGATAATGGCAACACTCAATATCGGAAAATACTATACGTTTATAACATATTGATATTTATTATTATTTTATGTTTTTTACGCCCGAAAATAATTGGTTATCCAAAAAACCCTATGGCTTTTGCCAACCATGCCCCCTTTGCGGGGCATGGTTGCGCGGGTCAATCAACCACCCTGCGGATCGGGCGCTCCGTCCTATCTATTATTTCGATACCAAAAAGATGGCATTACCGACTGGTGCGGTATCGCAACATATTCCTACGATACCCAACACCTTATGGATCACCCCGAATCTGCCCGGCATCTCCTGCTGGTCGCGCCCACAAACACGGTTCACGCAGTCTCACCAAAAACAGGGTCATGCCAGGACATCTCCCACAACCTGACCTGCCCATTACGGAGATATTCCCCCATGGACCATCCCCATATCAGCTCCGCCAAAGACGATGCCCGCCTGGCCGCACTGGGTGTGAAGCCGGACTTTGACCGCTCGATGTCAATGCTGGAAAACTTTGCTCTGGGCTTTACCTATCTCTCCCCGGTCGTTGGGGTTTACACCCTTTTTGACTCCAGCCTCCACACCGGTGGCAGCCCGATGATCTGGTCCTATGTGATCGCAGGGATCGGCCAGTTTCTGGTAGCACTCATATTTGGCGAGGTGGTCTCGCAGTTCCCGATTTCGGGGGGAATCTACCCGTGGGCGCGCAGGCTGGTCGGGCGTAAATGGTCATGGGTGACGGCCTGGGTCTATGTGTGGGCGCTGTTCACCACCATCGCGGCGGTGGCCACGGGCGCGGCTCCCTTTCTGGCCCTGCTGAGCGGCACGCCAAACACGCCACTCATCACCACGGCCATTGCCCTTGGGCTTATTCTTTTCTCTACCGCGTGCAATCTTGCTGGCACCAGGCTGCTGGCGCGCGTGGCCATGTTCGGTTTTGTGTGCGAACTGGTCGGAGCCCTTTTTGTGGGCGGCTATCTGCTGGTGTTCCACCGCGTCAACACGCTGGCCTCCCTGCTGGACCCCATGAATGTCGTCCCCGCAAACGGCAGCTACCTGCCCGCTTTTCTGGCAGCGTCCCTTCTGGGCCTGTTCTCGTGCTACGGCTTTGAGGCCTGCGGTGACGTGGCCGAGGAAATTCCCGATCCAGGACGGCAGATTCCCAAAGCCATGCGCATGACCATTTACATTGGTGTCGGCGCGTCCATTTTTGCCTGTGCCGCGCTCCTGCTAGCCGTGCCCGATATCCCCGCTGTTATTTCCGCCCAGGCTCCCAACGCCCTGAGCGATGTCCTGTTCAATGCGTTCGGCTCCACTGGCACCAAAGGGGTTGCCGCCATTGTCATGGTCTCGTTCATGTCCTGCGTGCTCAGCCTTCAGGCCGCGGTCAGCCGGCTCATCTACTCCTTTGCCCGCGACCGCATGATCCCCGGAGCAGCAGCGCTCTCGCGCATCTCTGCCAAAAGCCATGTCCCCACAACCGCGCTGTTTGTTGCGGGCCTGGTACCCAGCCTTATTGCCTTGCTGGGGCTGTTCGCAGCCGATGCCCTGACCACGATCGTCAGCTTTGCAGTCGTTGGCATTTATGTTGCGTTCCAGATGGTTGTGGCCGGAGCACTCTATGCCCGCCTGCGTGGCTGGCACCCCGATGGTGACTTTCGGCTGGGTCGGTGGGGCATGGCCATTAATATTGGAGCCCTCATTTATGGTGTGCTGGCCATTATCAATATTCTCTGGCCCCGCACGCCCGATGCGCCATGGTACATCAACTACGGCATGTGGCTCGGGCTGGCCGCTGTAATCTCGACCGCCCTGGCCTATCTGGCGCTTTGCCGCCCGCACCTGCGTGGCACAACCGGTTATGCCGATGCGTGGCTGATCTCACCCCGGCCAAAAAACACCCGCTCTTCCTGAGCAGGACATGGCCAGGGCAGGCACTACGTCCCGAGATAAAAGCCATCCAGCAGCACTCTGAGCTGGCTGACCTCGTGCACCATGCCAGCGCTCGCCGTGGATGTCCGCTCGGCCATGGCAGCGTTCTGGCGCGTTCCCTCATCCATGCTGGCCACGGCACCGTTGACACTTTGCAAGGCGGCGGCCTGCTCCCGCGCGGCCTCTTCAATAGCCCCGAGATGAGACCTGATTTCGGAAATACCCGCAATGATGATTTTCATATCATGCCCGGCTTCCTTCATGATGGAGACCCCATGCCCCACCTGCGCCTGGGACGCGCCAGCCAGACCCCGTACATTTTTTGACGCGGCACCCGCACGGTTTGCCAGTTCCCGAATCTGTTGCGCCAGCACCTTGAAGCCATTCCCCGTCCCTGCCGCGCGGGCGGCTTCTACCGCTGTATTGAGCGCCAGAATATTGGTCTGAATGGCCACGGCGTCCATAATGTCCGTAATCTTGTTAATGGCTTCGCTGGAGCGTTCAATTTCTGCCATGGACTCATTGGCCCGCTCGATCATTCCACCAAAATGCTGGATACTGTCGAGACAGTTTTCAATAAAATCATTCGCCTCCGAAACACGGTGCGCCGTGGAGCTTACGGTTGCGGTAATCTGCTCGATCGCCGCCGCGGTTTTTTCCACCGACGCCGCCTGTCTCTCGGTACGCTGCGCCAGTTCCCCTGACGCATCGCTCATATCCTGCGTGACAACATCAATATTATAGGCGGTATCACTCACCACCTTCAAGGTTGTGCGCAGGGAATGCATGGCCACATTCAAATTGTCGCGCAAAGGCCGGTATGGTGCGCGCACGTCACTTATCATGGTGTCCGCAAGATTCTGCTCCGCGATATTCTGAATGACAGAGCCAAAAC
>CALCDN010000253.1 GCA_937900755.1 uncultured Acetobacter sp.
TCTACACAAGGAGTATCGTCGGCAGCGTCAGATGTGTATAAGAGACAGGGGTTATGGACAAATGCGGGGTCGCCAAGGTTCCGCCGGTCGGAATAGGCGTGGCGCATGGCTTCAATTTCATGCTGGAGTGCGGGGGCGGAGTGCAGGCCAAGGGCGTGCATGTCATACCCGGCCAGGATTTCCAGCATTTCGCACAGGGCTATGCCCCCGGCACTGGGGGGGGGCGCTGTTTCCACCAGCAACCCGCGGTAGGAGCAGGTTATGGGGGCAAGTGTGCGGGGGTGGTAGCGTTCAAAATCCTCGGCCTGCAAAATGCCGCCATGCGCCTTGGACTGGGCCAGCAAGGTGGCGGCAATCGGGCCTTTGTAAAAGGCGTCGGCCCCGCTTTGCGCGATCAGTTCGAGCGATTGCGCCAGTGTCTTCTGCACCAGCCGGTCACCGGGCTGGAGGGGGGAGCCATCCGGGCGGAGGAAGATTTTGCTGGCATAGGGGTCTTTGGCGAAGGCGGCGGTGGAGGTGTTCAGCAGTTGCACATCTCCTTCGCCCAGCACAAATCCGTCACGGGCCAGGGTGATGGCAGGTTCCATGACCACCCGCCGGGAAAGATGCCCCCATTGTGTGTGCACGGCTTCCAGCCCGGCCACCGTGCCGGGCACGGCAACGGCTTTCCACCCCAGAACGGACAGGTCGGGAATAACATTGCCCTGGCTGTCCAGGTACATGTCTGGCGTTGCCGCCAGGGGTGCTTTTTCCCTGAAGTCAAAAAAAATGGCGGGTTCGCCTGGTGGGCGCAGCATCATGAAGCCACCCCCGCCCAGATTGCCCGCGGCGGGGTACACAACGGCAAGCGCATACCCCATGGCCACGGCGGCATCGGCCGCATTACCCCCCTTGGCCAGAATACGCGCCCCCACTTCCGACGCCAGCTTCTGCGCTGAAACCGCCATGCCATGCCACCCCGCGACAGGGCCAGCAACAGGTGTTGCCGTGGGCAATGTGGACCCATAGGCCAGCGGGTCCGCAACAGGGGCAGCCTGTGCGGGCAGGCCAGCCCCCCCTGCGCCCAGGCAAAGAACCGCCAGCACCACATGGCGTAGTCCAGAGGAATGGTGCGTAGTGGGGGCGGCCCGCATGCGGCTTATCCTTGGGTCGGGTAGGGGGGGCAGTCGTATCCGGCGGGGGAGCGTGTAAAAATTTCGTACCCCGTCTGGGTTACGGCCAGCATATGCTCGAACTGCGCGGACAAGGAGCGGTCGCGCGTAACAGCGGTCCAGCCATCTTCCAGAATTTTCACTTCAGGTTTGCCAATGTTGAGCATGGGTTCAATGGTAAAAACCATGCCTGCTTTCAATTTCATGCCTTCGCCGGGATTGCCATAGTGCAGAATATTCGGCTCGGCATGAAAAACCTGCCCGATGCCGTGCCCACAAAAATCCTCCACAATGGAGTAGCGGTGCTGTTCGGCATGGCTCTGAATGGCGTAACCAATGTCGCCCAGAGTGGCGCCGGGGCGTACGGCCTCAATGCCGCGCATCAGGCTTTCGTAGGTGGTGGTGATGAGCTTGGCCGCCTTGATGGACACCTTGCCCACTGTGTACATGCGGCTGGAATCACCAAACCAGCCATTCAGTTTTGGGGTGACGTCGATATTGACAATATCACCCTCGATCAGGGGTCTGTCGCCTGGAATACCGTGGCACACAACATGATTGACCGAAATACAGCATGATTTGGGGTAACCACGGTAGTTCAGTGGGCCGGGTGTGGCGCCATGTTCAAGCGTATAGGCATGAATAATGCGGTCAAGTTCGCCCGTGGTTACGCCGGGTTTGACGTAGGGCGTAATCATGTCCAGCGTCGCGGCGGCCAGGTGGCCCGCCGCACGCAGGCTTTTGAAGTCTTCTTCGGTATGGAGAACGATACCGCCTCTGCCCGCCATTCTGCACTTCCTCATTGTTGCTGGTGCTTTTGACAAAGCAGCAAGATGAAGAGTGCAGGCCACAAAGGCAACCCGCTTTGGTTATAACGGGCGGCCTAAATGGCCATAAAAATGTTCAGGTCCGGTTGTGGGTGGCAGTATGCCGCACCAGCCCACGCCGGATGGCCAGGGTGGAAATGGTGTGGACCTTTGCCCCGATAACCGTTGCATGGTGGCCATGGCTGACACTGGTAATGGCTGCGTGGTGGCGGTGCGTGGTGGGGGCTTCCGCCACTTCAAGCGGCGTGCGCTTGTGGTTGGCGGCCGCCATGATCAGCGCGCCACGGCGGCTACGCTGGCGCTGGCCTGTGCTGGCCTGTGCGACAACAAGCGGGCGGGCCACGGGTGCCACACCTTCCGCATCAAACCCGTGGTCAAGCTGGTTGGCCATGACCAGAGAGCGCTGGGTGTTGCTGGACGCCCCCATGACCACACCCACTAGGCGCACATTGTCACGCCGGGCGGAGGTCACAAGGTTGCGCCCCGCTTCTTGCGTATAGCCGGTCTTCATCCCGTCCGCTCCGGCGTAAACCTTGAGCATGGGGTTATGGTTGGGAATGTAGCGGCCATGAAAGCGGAAGGCGGGAGTGGCGAAGTAATGGTAATACTCGGGAAAATCGGCAATCAGGCGGCGGCCAAGTGTGGCAAGGTCCCGCGCGGTGGTCATCTGGTCCGGGTCTGGCAGGCCCGAAGCGTTGCGGAACAGGGTCTGGGACATGCCAATCGCATGGGCCTGCTGGGTCATCATGGTGGCGAATTGCGGTTCACTGCCGCCACCGATCAGTTCGCCCAGGGCGCAGGCGGCGTCATTGGCGGATTTTGTGACCAGCGCGAGCACGGCCTGTTCAACAGTCAGGCGTGAGCCGGGCACCAGCCCGAGCTTGGAGGGCTCCATGGTGGAGGCATGGATGGAGACCGGCACGGTCTGGTTGAGCGATATGGCTCCCGCGCGCAGGGCGTTGAAGGCCATGTACAGGGTCATCAGTTTTGTCAGGCTGGCAGGGTAGCGGCGCAGGTCCGGCGAAGACTGGGAAAGAACGGTCCCTGTGCTGGCGTCCATGACAATGGAACTGATCTGCCCGGCATATTGGGCGTGGGCCTGCCCCATACCGGCAAAGGCGCCAAGGGTTACGCCAGCAAGCAGGGCGGCCCACTGGCGCAGGCGCAGGGTTTTCATGCTGTTGCCGAACGCTGGTCTTTTGTGTTCCGCCATCTGCCGTAACGCCGGTTTGTCTGCCACTGCTACCCCCACCTGTGCCGTATGGAGCACTATTCCGCCTACTGTCAGGAATCGCAAGAGCATGGCGGCAAAAAACTGAAGCCCTGAGGCATGGAATCCGGGTGGACCATGCCCGGGGTCTCCTTGTGTCATGTTGTGCCAGTGTGTGGCATAAATATGGCGCAGGGGCGCAGTATGCGGGGATGTACCGCCTGTTGTGTCGTTCTTCCACCTTTTATTGTTCTTTGGCTTTGCCAATATGGTGGTAAGGAACACCTCACGTTTTTCACCCCTGCCTCTGGAGTTTGGTTGCCATGGCCTCGTTTCACTTTCCTGTTCTGCATACAGGCAACGGGCCGTCGCGGCGTGATGGGGGAATGGATTCGGACCGGGATGACGTGGAAATTGGCGTGGTGGTGCGCTCCAAGCCCAAAACCCGCAAACCCGCGATGTACAAAGTGCTCATGCTCAATGATGACTACACGCCCATGGAATTCGTGGTGTACGTCCTTGAGCGCTTTTTCCAGAAGAATCGTGAAGAGGCGACGGACATCATGCTCAACGTCCACCGCAAGGGTGTGGGCGTGTGTGGCGTGTTCACCTACGAGGTGGCGGAGACCAAGGTCTCGCAGGTCATGGACCTTGCGCGCCAGAACCAGCACCCTTTGCAGTGCACGATAGAAAAAGACTGAAGCGGGAGTTCACCCCCCTTCAACGCACGCCTGCCGGGTAGGGTGCGTTTGCGTGCCTGTGGTGCGCCTGGTGGTGTGCCTGACCTGCCGATGCCTGTTGTGCCGTGGTCATATTCGCCTTTCACGGCGCCCATGACCGTGCCGCGGACACTTGGTGCGTATTTTTGCGCTATGGGCAACCTCGCAAAAAAGCCCGAAAAACCAACATTCTTGCAAAACATGAGAACGAAAAATGCGTGAGCGCGCGTTTTTTGCGTGGTTTATGACTCGCATTTCTTGCCGAAGCAGCCAAATATGTTTTCAGGGCATCCGCTCGTGGTCTGTTGGTCGTTTCACCACGTTCGGAAAGTCCGGGGAAAGGAGCGTCTCGTCATGTTGTCACGCAATCTTGAGCAGACGCTGCATCGGGCGCTTATTCTGGCCGGAGAACGGCATCATGAATATGCCACGCTAGAGCATCTGCTTCTTGCCCTGGTTGATGATGCGGACGCCGTTACGGTGTTCCGCGCCTGTGGGGTTGATCTGGACCGGTTGCGGACAGACCTGACAGGCTTTCTCGACAAGGATCTGGCAGGTCTGGCGTCTGACCGCCCGACCGAACCCAAGCCCACTGCCGCGTTCCAGCGCGTTATCCAGCGCGCGGCCATTCATGTGCAGTCCACCGGGCGGGATGAGGTTACGGGGGCAAATGTGCTTGTCGCCCTGTTCGCCGAACGTGAAAGCCACGCCGTGTACTTCCTGCAACTGCAGGACATGACCCGGCTGGATGCGGTGAACTTTCTCTCCCACGGGATTGCCAAAGCCCCCGACCGCGCCACCCGGCGCCCGGTTGCGGGCAGCAATACAGGCGCGGAAAAAGGGGAAGAACCCGAACGTACCGAAGCCAAGACCCAGAAAAGCCAGGATGCGCTGTCCACCTACTGTGTCAATCTGAACGACAAGGCGTTGGCCGGTAAGGTTGACCCCCTGATCGGGCGGGATACCGAAATCGAGCGCACGATCCAGATCCTGTGCCGCCGCACCAAGAACAACCCGCTTTACGTGGGGGACCCCGGCGTTGGCAAAACCGCCATTGCGGAAGGGCTGGCCCGCAGGATTGTCGAAGGCAGCGTGCCCGAAGTGCTGCTCAAATCCACCATTTATTCGCTGGATATGGGGGCTCTGCTGGCTGGCACGCGCTACCGGGGGGACTTTGAGGAACGCCTGAAGGCCGTGGTCACGGAACTGGACCAGGACCCGCACGCCATTCTCTTCATTGATGAAATCCATACCGTGATCGGGGCAGGGGCCACACTGTCTCTTATACACATCTGACGCTGCCGACGATACTCCTTGTGTAGAT
>CALCDN010000254.1 GCA_937900755.1 uncultured Acetobacter sp.
TGTATAAGAGACAGGTATGTGGACCCCGCCCTTTTACCCACGGCGCATGAGGGCGCCCCCTGCCCCATGCCACCCGAGCAGGCCCGCTACCTTGGCACTGTCCTGCGCAAGACAGCGGGGGAGCAGGTGCGGGTCTTCCATGCGGGCATGGGCGAATGGCTGGCCAGCATAGCCGAAATCCGCAAGGACCGGGGCCACCTCACACTTGAGCGCCAGATCCGCCCGCCGCAGGCCACCCCTTCGCTTCTGCTGGCCTTTGCCCTGCTCAAGCGTGACGCCACCGACCTGGTGCTGCGCATGGGCACGGAGCTGGGGGTCAGCACGTTTTTACCGCTCATGACCGAACGCACCAATACGCACCGCATCAACCCCGAGCGGCTGCGCGCCATAGCCGTGGAAGCCGCCGAACAGTGCGAGCGGCTGGACGTGCCCACCATAGCAAAGGAGCAGACCCTGCCCGCGCTGCTGGGACGCTGGCCACACCAGGCAACCCTGTTCGCCGCAATCGAGCGGCTGGACGCGCGCGGGGCAGCCGCCGCGCAGGCCCCGCTCCGGGTCACACCGGGGGACGGACTCCTGATCGGGCCAGAAGGCGGGTTGAGCGAGGCGGAATACCAGACCCTGCTCACGCGCTCCTTTGTAACCCCGATTTCCCTTGGTTCACTGGTGTTGCGGGCCGACACGGCCGTGGTGGCGGGGCTTGCGCTGCTGGGCAATGGCTTGCGCTCTGCCCCGGTTTCATCACAATAAGGCAATTACTCCTGCCTTGCGCTGCGACCGCAAGGCTGTTTTTGGGATACAGAAAACCTCATGTCCAACCCCGGTGCCTCAGACACAACGCCCATCCGTTCCATTGCGCAGCTTGCCGAACTGCTTGCGCAGGGCTGCAAACCGCGTGATGCGTGGCGCATAGGCACCGAGCATGAAAAATTCGGCTTCATGCGCCCCGAGGCCACAATGGGCGAAAACGCTCCACAGGCCGGAGGGGTGCCCTACGCAACACCGCCCTACACCCCCAACGGCATAGAAACCCTGCTGCGCAACCTCCACAAATCCGAACCTGATGACTGGACCTCCGTACTGGATGACGGGCGCATTATCGGGCTCAAGGGGCAGGGCGAGGCGGCAGGAGCCGCCATATCGCTCGAACCCGCCGGGCAGTTTGAACTCTCGGGCGCACCCCTGCGCACCCTGCACGACACGGCGGAGGAACTGAGCAACCATTTTGACGCGGTGCGCCCGCTGGCGCGCAAGCTGGGGCTGGGCTTTGCCCCTCTGGGCTTCCACCCCACCGCCACCCGTGCCGAGCAGCCATGGATGCCCAAGACGCGCTACGGCATCATGCGCGAGTACATGCCCAGGGTCGGCACCATGGGGCTGGACATGATGCAGCGCACCTGTACCGTGCAGGTCAACCTGGACTTCGGCTCCGAGCAGGACATGGTGCGCAAGATGCAGGTTTCCATGGCGCTGCAACCCGTGGCCACGGCCCTGTTCGCCAACTCTCCCTTTGTGGAGGGCAAGCCCAACAACTTCCTCTCCAACCGGGCAAAAGTCTGGACCGATACGGACAACGCGCGCTCGGGCATGCCGCCTTGCGTGTTTGAAAAGGATTTTGGCTTTGAACGCTACGTGGAGTGGGCGCTGGACGTGCCCATGTACTTCATCATGCGTGAAGGCAAGATGCGTAACGTGGCGGGCCGCTCCTTCCGCGCATGGATGAAGGGCGAACGCCAGGATGGGCTGGAGGACGTAACCCCCACACTGGGCGATTTTGAGGACCACCTGACCACCGCCTTCCCCGATGTGCGGCTCAAGCAGTTCCTTGAAATGCGCGGCGCCGATGCCGGATCGCCCGAGATGATGATGGCCCTGCCCGCCCTGTGGACCGGCCTGCTGTATGACGATGCGGCACTGGAATCTGCGTGGGAACTTGTGCGCGCCCGCCCGTGGGAAGACTACGTAAAGCTGCGCGCGCTTGTGCCCATGATGGGGCTGGACACGCCATGGGGCGAAGGCACGGTGCGCGACCTTGCCGCCCATATGCTCTCCATCGCCATGGATGGCCTGCAAAACCGCGACATGGTGGACGAACAGAGCCAGACAAGCGAATGGGTCTATCTGGCGCCACTCACAGCCCTTGCCGCGGGAGCGCCCACACAGGCCGAACATTGGCTGGAACGCTATTACGGCCCGTGGATGGGCGATGCCTCACGCATTTTTCTCGAAAGCGAAATCTGACTACAGCACCGACAACAGGCACTGCTCCAGCCTTGCGGACTGGACCTGCGCCCTAAGCTGCTCCCGCGCAACCACGCCCGCCGCCTGCCCCATGCTGGCCCGCACATCCGTTTGCAAAACATGGGCCAGCGCACGGGCCAGCGCCTGTGCGTCGCCCGCGCGGACCACCATGCCACCACGGCCCAGCATGGCCGCGTCCAGCCCGGCCTCGCTCGAAGCCACGACCGGCA
>CALCDN010000255.1 GCA_937900755.1 uncultured Acetobacter sp.
GCTGGCTGTCCTTGGGGTGGCGGGCCCGGGTGGAAACAATCTCGCCCGAGCGGATAAAGCTGGAGGAGACTTCCACCGCCTGGTCCAAAAGGCCACCGGGGTCGTTGCGCAGGTCAAGCACCAGCCCGCCCAGCTTGCCACCGGCCTGCTGCTTGAGGGCGTTGTAGCCCTTGAGCAGTTCTTTTTCCGTGGTTTCGTTGAACTGGGCGATCCGCAGGTAGCCAATCCGGTCGTACAGGGCGGATTTGACCACATCAATATGAATGATCTCGCGCGTAAGGGTGACCGTAATCGGCTTGGGTGTTTTTTCACGCACAAGGGTCAGGGTAATTTTGGTATCGGCCTTGCCGCGCATTTTTTTAACCGCTTCATCGAGCGGTGTGCCGTCTATGGTGTGGCCATCCACGGCAATAATGTAATCTCCCGGCTTGATCCCCGCGCGAAAGCCCGGTGTGCCATCAATGGGGGAAACAACGCGGATATGGCCGTCCTGCTGCTGTAGCTCCAGCCCAAGGCCACCAAATTCGCCCTTCATCTGGACCATCATGTCATCATACTGTTTTTGCGTCATGTATGAGCTGTGGGGGTCCAGGCCGCTGAGCATGCCATTCAGGGCATTGGTGATGAGGTCCCGGTCGGAAACGGGCTCGACATAGTCAGCCCGGACCAGGTCCAGCACCGTGCCGAACAGGGTCAGCAGGCGGTAGGTTTCCGCATGGTTGGTGGTGGGGGAGGCATCCGGGGTCGGGGTGGCACTCTGGGCCTGGGCCGACGTGCCCAGGAATCCTGCACCTGTGTTGTGTCCGGGGTGAAAAGTCAGGGCAAGGCCGGTCATGGCTGCGGCGCCAAGCATCAGACCTGTGCGGAACTTCATGCGATCTTGTCTCCTGTCGCAGGGCTTGGGCCCGTGCGCTTGTGCTTCCTGTCTTTTCAAATACGCGCGCCAACCGGGGTCAACGCGCGGCCTGCCGTGCCGGAGCATGGCGGCATAGTGCGCAAGACTAGCGTGTTCCGCAACGAAGGGGAACAGCCAGAGCGCGCAACCCGCCTCACTCTTTACAGAAATGGAGCGGGGTTGATGGTTTTTTGTCCGTTACGCAACTGAATGAAAAGTGTGGCGGAACCGCCTGTCGCACTCATGTGTCCCAGTGGCGCGCCTTTTGTCAAACTCTGCGCCGTATCCACGCTCAACTCGGAAAGGCCTGCAAGCACAAACCGGTAGCGCCGTCCGCAGTTCAAAATCACCATCTGCCCGTAGCTGCGGAATGTTCCGGCAAAATCCACGCTGCCCGAACAGGGCGCGCGCACACTTGCCCCCGCAGGGGTGCGGTAGGTCATGCCTGTTGTAGGGCCGGAATCGCTGGGAACACCCCAGCCCGAAACCAGCCTGCCCGCAACAGGCTGTGCGCCACCGCTAGCCCCGCGTTCGGCCAGGCCCGGTCCTTCGTTCTGGTCCAGTGTGGCCTCCTGCTGGCGGGCGGCTTTTGCGCGCCCGGCCTGGTGGGCCTGTTCGGCGGCTGCAATTTCGTGCTGCAAGGTGGTGCGCGCGGTGTCTTCCAGCGCGTCCAGCCGGGCAATGGCGTCCTGCAGGCTTGAGGCGCGCTGGGTTGCCGCGAGCAACTGCTGGGCCGCACTTTGCGCGGCCTTGCTGGCCTGCTGCTGGGCAATGCGGGCGCGGGCTGCCTGCTGGCGCACCGTGTCGCGCTGCTGGCTCTGGTTCTGCTTCAGCCCCGCGAGGGTGGCGTACTGGGCCGAGAGGTCCGTATCCACCGCGTTCAGGTGTGTTTGCTGGGCGCGCATGGTCTGCGCCTGCACCTCCATCTGCCGTGACAGGCCACGCAGGATCAAAAACCCGGTCACGGCGTCTCCTTGCGGCACGGGTGCGGCCAGAAGCGTGTCGGACGGGTAAAGCGACAGGCGCTCGGCCAGGGGCAGAATGGGGCCAAGAGCGTGGGCATTGGCGCGCAAGGTGGTTTGCAGGCCGCGTTGCTCCTCCCGGATTGTGCCAATGCGCTCGCTCAGGTCGGAGATCTGCTGCTCCGTATCGTGCAACTGGCTTGTTGCGGCAACGGTTGCGGCGGACAGGGCCAGTGCCTGGGTGTTTGCCTGTGTCGCGGCAGCCTGGGCCGCATTGTTTCTTATGCGGGATGCCTCAATGGCTGCAGCCTGTCGGGCTTTTTCCTCTTCCATGGCCCTGTGTTGCGCGCGCGCGGCGTCCACCGCCGCCTGTGCCTGCAAAACGGTGCGGCTCTGCCTGCCATGGCCGCGCGCATCACCCTGCGCCGGGCTGGCGGGTTGCTCTCCTGTCGGGCTGGCATGGTGTTTTTTATGTGCGGTCATGGTGCCTGCCTGCCTGGCCCTTGTGGCGTAGGCTGTTCCCTGATGTTGGGCGCACCAGGCCGGCGGGGGCAGGAGCAGGAGCAGGGTTGCCCCGGCCCCTAACACGGCACCGAACACGACCCCGGCCCGTTTTGCGCCAATAACAACAAAGAGGGGCATGGCGCAAAAAAATGGCCGGGGAGTGGTCATTCAGTGCTCAAGCAGGGACGTGCCTGTCATTTCGGCGGGTTTGGGCAGGTTCAGAATTTCCAGCAAGGTGGGGGCAAGGTCAGCCAGCCTGCCGCCGTCACGCAGTTTGCCGGCCTCGGCCCCGGCGACAATAAGCGGCACAAGGTTAAGCGTGTGCGCCGTATGCGGGCCGCCGGTCTGCGGGTCCTTCATGGTTTCGCTGTTGCCGTGGTCGGCTGTCACCAGCAAAACGCCATGTTCCTCCGCCAGTGCGCGCGCAATGCGGCCCAGACCGGTATCCACCGTTTCCACCGCTGTAATGGCGGCGGCCAGCACCCCGGTATGGCCGACCATGTCCGGGTTGGCAAAGTTGAGGACGATCAGGTCATATTCCCCGCTTTTAATGGCGGCCACAGCTTTGTCGGTCAGTTCTGGGGCCGACATTTCGGGTTGCAGGTCGTAGGTGGCCACTTTGGGGGAGGGCACCAGAATACGCTCTTCGCCTTCAAACAGTTTTTCGCGCCCACCATTCATGAAGTAGGTGACGTGGGGGTATTTTTCCGTCTCCGCCATGCGCAGTTGGCGCAGCCCGGCCTGGGAGACCACCTCGCCCAGCAGGTTGGTCAGTTCCTCGGGCGGGAACAAAACGGTCATGCGCGCGGCCAGGGCATCACTGTAATGGGTCATGGCGAGGGCTGCGGCAAAATGCACGACCTTGCCGCGGGCAAAACCAGCGAAGTCCGGCTCAAGCAAAGCATCCATCAACTGGCGGATACGGTCCGCACGGAAGTTGAAGGACAGAATACCGTCTCCATCCTTCATGCCCGCATAACCGGCCAGAACAGTTGGTGGAATAAATTCGTCTGAGATGTCCTGCGCGTAGGCGGTCTTTATAACATCTTCAGGTGTCTGGGCCTGCGGGCCTGTGGCGCTGAGCAGGGCGTCATAGGCTTTTTCCACCCGGTCCCAGCGCTTGTCGCGGTCCATGGCGTAGTACCGGCCAGAAATGGTGGCAAGCCGTACGGCCGCAGGCAGGTCCGCGCGGAGCTGGTGCAGGTAGGTTGCCGCGGAGCGTGGGGCCGTGTCACGCCCATCGGTAAACAGGTGCAGGGCAACCGGCACGCCCGCGTTACTGACAATGCGGGCAAGAGCTGCCGCATGGTCCTGATGGGAGTGCACGCCCCCGGTGGAAACAAGCCCCATGAGATGGCAGGTGCCACCGGTTTTTTTGAGCGTGGCAATCAAATCGGTCAGGGCCGGGTTGCGCGCCAGGGAACCGTCCGCAATGGCGGCAAAAATGCGGGGCAGTTCCTGCATGACCACCCGGCCAGCGCCGATGTTGAGGTGTCCGACCTCGGAATTGCCCATCTGCCCCGGTGGCAGGCCCACATCCTCCCCGCTTGTGCGTAAAAAACCATGCGGGCTGTTGCGCCACAACTGGTCAAAGCTGGGGGTTCTGGCCAGCTGCACCGCATTGTCCGACGAGTCTTCACGCCAGCCAAATCCGTCAAGAATGACCAGCATGGTGGTGCGTTTGCGGGCTGGATGGGAAGATGGCATGGCGTTGAACCTCATTCTTATGTTTTTTTGGTTATGGGCGAATAATGCCACCAAAACGCAGGGAAGATAAAGAGGTCACGGGGGGACGTGTCGTGTGTACAAAAACGGGGTGATGGAACCGGCTCCACCACCCCGTTGTGTTCAATCCGGTGCGTGGGGGAAAACCCCTAGGCCCGGCGCACAATGTAGGACAGGCCCAGGGCCTTGGTAATAAGGGCGGCGTGCTCGGGGTCGCGCGCCTCGATCATGACTTCAAGCTGGGCCGCATGCACGGAGGGGGCTGCAAAAAGCCGCTGGTGCGAGACCTCGATAATATTGCCCCCCGCTTCCCCAATGGTTTTGGAAATATCGGCCAGCACGCCGGGGCGGTCGGGAATTTCCATGACCAGACGCAGGATGCGCCCATCGCGCAGCATGGCGCGCAGGAGGGTGTTGGCCAGAATACGGCTGTCGATATTGCCGCCGGAAATGGGGAGTGCCACCTTTTTGCCCCGGAACAGTTCGGGGTAGGTCAGCACGGCGGCAAGGGCTGCGGCTCCAGCGCCCTCGCTCACCTGTTTGGCGCCTTCGGCCAGCAGGGTAATGGCGTTTTCAATCGCACATTCGGAGACAACCAGAACCTTGTCCACCTGTTTGCGAATGACCTCGTCCGTCTGCGTGCCAATCTGGATTACGGCAATGCCCTCGGCAATGGTGGAGCCGCCATTGGGGTGTGTCGCGGGGCCGGGGAAGGCGGCAAGGGAATCGTAGGATTCAACCTGCACGCCAATCAGTTCCATGTTCGGGCGCAGGGCGCGGGCGGCAACGGAGCAGCCAGCAAGCAGACCACCACCGCCAATGGGGGCTACCAGCATGTCCAGGTCGCCCGCATCTTCAAGCAGTTCCAGCGCGCAGGTGCCTTGCCCCGCCATAACGGCGACATCATCATACGGGTGGACAAAGGTGCGGCCTTCGCGGGCCTGCATGTCCTGGGCGAACATCAGGGCCTCGGCAAAGGTCTCACCTTCGAGCACCACGCGCGCACCCCAGTTGCGGGTACGCACCACTTTGCCCGCGGGAGTGAATTTGGGCATGACAATAACCGCGTCAATACCCAGCAGGCTGGCGTGGCGGGCAACACCCTGCGCGTGGTTGCCAGCGGATACGGCTATTACGCCGCGCGCGCGCTCTTCGGGGGTCAGCAGGGCCAGCTTGTTGGCGGCCCCACGCTCCTTGAAGGAGCCAACGGCCTGCAGGTTTTCCAGCTTGAGCGTAATGTCCGCCCCCGTTGCGCGGGAAAGCGCGTGGGAGGCCAGCGTGGGCGTGCGGATAACCTTGCCACGAATACGCTCGGCCGCGGCGGTGACGTCTTGGAACGAGATCATGTCAGATGAATTTGACGGACAGGATTTCGTAGGTCCGGTCTCCGCCAGGAGCGGGAACGGACACGGTGTCGCCTTCCTGCTTGCCAATAAGCGACTTGGCGAGCGGGGATGAGATGGAAATCTTGCTCTGCTTGATGTCCGCCTCGTGCAGGCCAACGATCTGGTAGGTGATTTCCTTGTCCGTATCCTCGTCAACAAGGCACACGGTGGCCCCGAACATGACATGGCTGCCAGACAGGGAGGAGGGCTCGATCACCTCGGCGGTGGAGATCAGTTCTTCGAGTTCCTGAATACGCCCTTCAATGAAGGACTGGCGCTCACGCGCGGCATGGTATTCAGCATTTTCCGAAAGGTCGCCGTGGCTGCGGGCTTCCGCAATGGCGCGGATGACAGCGGGGCGTTCTTCTGACCTGAGCCTGCGCAGCTCATCTTCAAGCTGAAGCAGGCCCTTGCCCGTCATTGGAGTTTTCTGCAAGACGTGTCCCCAGAATAAAAGCTGCCGGACCTGCCGGCCCGGCGCAGTAGTTACAGCAATAGTCGCGTCGGGTGACGCCTCACACATGTGGGGTTTGGCCCGGCATGGAACGAAGGGGGCGCCGGTCAGGCAACCCCCATGCGTTCAGAACGAACCACTAAAGTATGACTGAAGTGGCGCAACATCAAGCGGTCCTTCGCGCATTGCCGCAATAGCGTGGATTGCAGCACGTGCGCCCGCCATGGTGGTGTAGTGCGGAATGCCCAGTACAAGGGCTGAACGGCGGATGTCAAAACTGTCCGCCACCGACTGCGCGCCCTGTGCGGTGTTGATGACCATCTGCACCTCGCCCGAGCGGATGGCGTCCACGCAGTGCGGGCGGCCTTCGAGCACCTTGTTGACCACGTTGACCTCAATCCCGGACTCACGCAGCTTGCGCGCCGTGCCCCGTGTGGCCACGATTTTGAAGCCCATGGAGGCCAGCAGGCGGCCAAGCGGTGGCAGTTGCGGCTTGTCGCTCTCACGCACGGACAGGAATACGGTCCCGCTCATGGGCAGGCGCACGCCAGCCCCAAGCTGGGACTTGGCGAAGGCCCGCTCAAACGACGTGTCCAGCCCCATGACCTCGCCCGTGGAGCGCATTTCCGGCCCAAGAATGGTGTCCACCTCGGCAAAGCGGTTGAAGGGGAATACCGCCTCCTTGACCGCCACATGCGGCACCACGGCCCGGTCGTCCAGGTTGAAGCCGCTGAGCTTGCTGCCCGCCATGACCCGCGCGCCAATCTTGGCAACCGGAACCCCCGTGGCCTTGGCCACGAACGGCACGGTACGCGAAGCACGCGGATTGACCTCCAGCACAAAGATCTCCTGATCCTTGATGGCGTACTGGACGTTCATCAGCCCCACAATGCCAAGCTCGCGCGCCATGGCTTCGGTCTGGGCCTTGAGTTCGGTCACAATGGCGGGGGAGAGGGTGTAAGGCGGCAGGGCGCATGCGCTGTCGCCCGAGTGAATACCCGCTTCCTCGATATGTTCCATAACACCGGCTACGTACACATCCGTGCCATCGGCAATGCAGTCCACATCCGCTTCGATCGCCTCGTTCAGGTAGCGGTCGAGCAGGATGGGACCGGAGGAAATTTCGTGCCCGGCCACCCGCAGCACGTCGCGCATGTAACGCTGGAGGGAGGCGCGGTCGTACACGATTTCCATCGCCCGGCCACCCAGCACGTAGGACGGGCGCACAACCACCGGGTAGCCCACGCGCTCGGCCACGGCCTCGGCTTCCTCGGGGCTGCGGGCAATGCCGTTTTCGGGCTGGCGCAGGCCAAGCGTGTGCAGCATGGCCTGGAAGCGCTCACGGTCCTCCGCACGGTCAATGGCATCGGCCGGCGTGCCCAGCAGCGGAATCCCCGCGGCCTCAAGTGCGCGCGAGAGCTTGAGCGGGGTCTGCCCGCCATACTGCACAATGCAGCCCTTGACCGTGCCGCGGCGCTGCTCGCAGCGGATCAGGGCGATCACGTCCTCGGCG
>CALCDN010000256.1 GCA_937900755.1 uncultured Acetobacter sp.
CCGCCTTGTAAGCGGTAGGTCTTCAGTTCAAATCTGAATGGGGGCACCATTTTTTCCTGTTCCTGTTAAAACAGTCCCTGGCCGCGCCCTTTGCGGGCCCTTTGCGGGCCACGAACACGCTCACAGGTGTTCCCTGCCTGGCAGAAAACACGCTCACCAACCCTTGTAATACTCCCAGACGCTCATGGTCATAAGCTGTTTTGGCACGCCAAAGCCGCTTTTTTTGTACAGGACCATCGCGGCAAAGGATGAAAAAATACTTATGCAAACGAGTGCTATGCAGATGTATTTAAAGAACGGTTTTTCCAGCCATTTTTTTGAAACAACAACAGCACCCAGAAATGCCGTGAACATGATGATCGGATAAAACTCGGCGCGATAGCGAAAGTTCATGCTAATCGCCATCATCATAAGCAGGGGCGCTACCAAAAGACCTGCCATATTCAATATGGCCGCCGTGGAATCCACCCCGGATATGGTCCTGCGCCTGACAACAGACCACACAAAAATACCCGAAAACAGCAACAGAAACCCATCTGTCAGGAAAAAACTGCTGGGCGGCATTTCCGTAACATCAACCAGACGATGAAAGCTGCTGGACAGGATTAAATGCCCATTCCCCCATTTGAACACCCACACAGGAACAAAAAAGTAAATAAAACCAAGTGGAATACGGTTTATATTGAACAGGCCGTATTGATGCGCCCTTAACACGCGGTCTGGGTAATACCTGTTCATAAGATACGAATGATAGTCAACAAATGTCAGAGGATTCCCCCACCGCTGCTCATTCACGTAGGCGACCACGCCAACAAAAAACACAAGAACCGCCACGGCAAGGCCGCAATACCCCAGCCACACTCTGGCTGTTTGCCGCACGGCCCTGCCTTGTGCCTGCCGTAGCCGACCCATACAGCGCCACACGGTCAGCAAGCCAAACAGGCTTATCGCCGCATAGAGCCCCACCCCCATGGAAACACGGGTAAGCAAAGCCAGCCCCGCCGATACGGACATCCAGAGTAAGGCCCTGGGAGTTTGCGCGGGATCAAGACATGCGCGCATAGCCCAGTGAACATACAGAAAGCCAAAGACAATCGCCCAGAAACAGACTTCCTGATAGACTGAAAACCGTAAAAAACAGACCTGTGCGCCAGACAGGGCAACAACAAAAGCAAAGCATGGCCGGAGCCATGACTGGCCTACGGAAAAGTATTGACTTAAATAAACAATACTTTTGTAGTTTATGAACAACATAAGTGCCAGTGCCACAATACATGAGAGCTGCGTTATATCCAAATTGCCACCATGTGGTAAAACAAGAACAGGCAACCTGAGCAACGCCGGGAATATTCCCCAATAGGCGTAAACCTTGCCATTGCGTAAATAACCTTCAGCCCGATCAATGTCGGGATCAATATCAAACTGTCCGTGGAGCATATGCTCCATCATGGAGTTAAATGTCAGAAGAGAGCTGCTTGGCCTGAAGACCACAATACCAGACAGGAATGATAAATAGAAAAGACAAACAAACAAAAATATACTTTTAATGATTATGTTGGCTTTGGATTTTTTTTCTTCACGAAACATACCTGCAGGCCTTGTGAATTAAAAATTTTATTCATCCATTTTATTATAACAAAAGAACACGCTTGACCTTGCATGTTCAGACCCTAACAGGCGGGAATACAGAGGCCCGCAAAAAAGCAGGTCTTCCCCGGTCAGGGCAACAGGTTGCCTTGCCCGCCCTTGGTATATTCTTAACCTGTTCTTGTGCTCCTGTCATAGACCAGGCCAAACACGTATCAGAGACCACAAGCGCTTACGAACAGACAAGCCCCAGGTTTTTATATCGGTCCGTTTGTTCATCCGTGCACAATGCGCCAAACCCGCATGCGCACTCAGACAACCACCCAGCCATCCTGCCTGAGCGCGACACCCGCCAGGTACAGGCTCCCGCAGATCAGCACCCGCGCGGGGGGCTCCCCCTTTGCACTGGCGGCCAGGGTATCCAACGCCTGTACAAGCGTGGGGCCAATATGGGCCTTGCCGCCAGAGGCCTCCACAATGGCCTGCGCGGGCAGGGCCAGATGCTGCTCGGGTTCGCAAATGGCCCACAGGTCATCCGCGCAGGGCAGGAGTGGGCCTAAAAAGCCCGAAGCGTCCTTGGTCTGCTTCATGCCCACCAGCATATGCAGGGGCCGGTCATTCCAGTTTTTCAGTTCCTGGGCCAATGCCGCCCCCGCTCCGGGGTTGTGCCCCCCATCCAGCCAGAGTTCCCACCCGGCGGGCAGGCAGGCGGCCAGATTGCCGTGCAGGCGCTGCATGCGCGCGGGCCACTGCACCTGCGCCACACCCTGCCAGGCCGCATGGGGCACAACCAGCCCGGACAGGCGCAGGGCCGCCACCGCCAGACCGGCGTTTTCCATCTGCCACGGGCCGGCAAGGGCGGGCATGGGCAGGTCGAGCGTGCCTTGGGCATCGGTCAGGCGCAGCCCCACGGGTTTGTCCGTATTGGCGGGCACGGGCTGTGGGGCAATGCTCCACTCCGCGCCACGGCGGGCCAGGGTCGCGCCCACGCTCTGGGCCTGTGCCTGGAGAACCTGCATGACCTCGGCTGGCTGGAACCCCGTGACCGCAGGCACGCCATGCTTGAATATGCCAGCTTTTTCCGCCGCGATCGCTGCCAGAGACTCCCCTAAAAACGCCTCATGATCGCGCGAGATGGAGGTCACAATGCACGCGGCGGGGTGTTGGAGCACATTGGTGGCGTCACACCGCCCACCAAGACCGACCTCGATAATGGCCAGTTCCGCCGGGTGGCGGGCAAACAGCACAAAGCCCGCGGCAGTCAGCACCTCGAACACGGTAATGGGCGCGCCATTGTTTACCTGCTCGATCTCTTCAAGCGTAGCAACAAGTTCAGCCTCGCTGACCAGCCTGCCCGCGATGCGGAACCGCTCGGTAACATCCACCAGATGCGGGGATGTCATGACATGCACACGCCAGCCCGCAGCCTCGGCTATGGCGCGCAGGGTCGCACAGGTGCTGCCCTTGCCGTTGGTGCCCGCCACATGGATAACCGGCGGCAGTTTGCGCTCCGGGTTGCCCAGACGGGCCAGCAGGCCCTCCAGCCGACCAAGGGAGAGGTCGATCAGGGCGGGGTAAAGGTGGTTCAGCCGTTGCAGAACCTCCCCCGTGCGCCCGGTAAATTCGGGCACTGGAGCCACAGCCCCGGTCTGCGACCGCGCCACGGAGGGGCTTACTCGGCTGCCGCAGCGGGGGCTGCAACCGGCTTGGGCGGAGGAGCCTTGACATCGGCCGGGGCATGGGTGAGCAGGCCAATCAGGCGCGCAAGGGTTGCGGGCATGTCCTTGCGGGGCACAACCATGTCCAGCATGCCGTGCTCGACCAGATATTCGGAGCGCTGGAAGCCTTCTGGCAGCTTTTCACGCACCGTGTCCTGGATAACGCGGGGGCCTGCAAAGCCGATCAGGGCGTTGGGTTCGCCAATCTGCACATCACCCAGCATGGCGAAGGAGGCGGTCACCCCACCCGTGGTCGGGTTGGTCATGACCACAATGTAGGGCAGGCCCGCATCACGCAGCATCTGCACCGCAACGGTTGTGCGGGGCATCTGCATCAGGCTCAGCACCCCTTCTTGCATGCGTGCGCCACCCGATGCGGTAAACACCACCAGCGGGGATTTCTGCAAGATGGCCAGCCGGGCAGCCGCCACAAACCGCTCGCCAAAGGCCGCACCCATGGTGCCCGCCATGAACTCGAACGCCATAACGCCCACAACCGCGTTATGGCCGCCAATGGTGCCATGCGCGACCACGAGGGACTCGTCCAGATGGCTCTTGGCGCGCGCGTCCTTCAGGCGGTCGGTATATTTTTTCTGGTCGCGGAAGCCCAGCGGGTCCACGGGGGCCAGCGGCAGCTCAATGCGGGTGAACTCGCCGTTATCAAAAGTCCATGCCAGACGGTCGTTCACCAGCACGCGCATGTGGTGCCCGCAATGGGGGCACACGTTCTGCGCCTTGCGCAGTTCCTTGGTCAGGACCATCTGGGAGCATGAATCACAGGTGGTCCACAGGTTATCCGGCACATCACGGCGCAAAAGGCCGCGGATTTTAGGACGGACGTATTCGGTGATCCAGCTCATTTTGAACCCTGTAACTACACTAGACGAATGGGGCGGACCCTGCCCGCCTGCGTGGTTGCATTACGCGGGCCGCGCCAATCTGCCAAGTGATTATGAAAAACCGGACCATGTCCGCACGGGTGGGCGCATGCCCGGACAGGCCACGCCCACCCGTGTCCGCATGGTTTTAAAGCGCGCCTTCGACCCATGCCTTGAGCTGGCTTTTGGGCAGGGCACCCACCTTTGTGTCCACCACCTTGCCATCACGCACCAGCATGAGGGTGGGAATGGAGCGCACACCGTAGGTGTTGGGCGTTACGGGGTTGTCATCAATATTGATCTTGGCGACCGTAACCTTGCCCTGCATGTCCTTGCCGATTTCTTCCAGGGCCGGGCCGATCATTTTGCACGGGCCGCACCATTCCGCCCAGAAGTCGACCAGGACAAGGCCCGACGCCTTGATAACATCGGCATCAAAGCTGGAATCGCTGACAGCTAGCGTATGTTCACTCATGACATGTTTTCCTTCCTACCGGGCGCGGGAGCACCACACGCCGTCCTTTTAACAGGTCTGGAGCCGCGCACACAGGGTGCCCCACCCCAGACCGGGGTTAGCTAACACTTAAGGTGACCTGCGCCGTGGTCAAGATGCCACGCCCCCTCCGGGCCGGGGAGCATGCTGGTCCAGCAGGTCATCTGGCAGGTGGTCAGCGCGGGGCAGTTCGGTCCAGACCAGTACGCACACAACCTGCCTGCCCGGCCACAGCCCCTGCAACAGCGCGCGGTAGGCCGCCATCTGGCGCAGGTACAGCACCGGGGTCTGTTCCACCGTGCGGGGCGCATGGCGGCCACTTTTATAGTCACACACCACAACCCGGTCGGGTCGGACGCACATGCGGTCCACTTGCCCCACAATAACCTGCCCCCCCGCAACCCCGGCCAGCCGCTGCTCCGCGCGGGCATGGGGGGCAAACAGGTCCACCAGTGCGGGCATGCGCAGCACCGCCACAATCTGGGCGGCAAGCTGGGCCGCCTCCTGCGCTGACAGGCCCGAGGCCGGGCGGGCCAGCCAGTCCGTGGCAAGCTGCTCCTGCGCCGCCACGGGGTGGTCGGGCAAAAACTGCAAAAGCGCGTGAACCAGGTTCCCCTTGCGAAACGCCGCCTCCCGCGCCTTGGCGGGAGTTATGGCCGCCACATCCAGCGGCGAGCGGGCTGGGGGGAGTGGGCCCAGCATGGTGTCAGCGGGCCTGCTGGGGGCCAGTGGCCGGGCCAGCGGCCCGTCCGCCACCGGCGGGGTAGCGCGCCACAGGGGAGCCTGCCCCACCCAGTCAGGCAGGGGGCAGGGGGCGGCCCCGTGGTGCGCGTGCGCAGCAGGTGACGGCGGAGCCTGCCGG
>CALCDN010000257.1 GCA_937900755.1 uncultured Acetobacter sp.
ATCCCTGACATTGAAAAACTTGTCAGCCGGCGCCCCCCCTCCCGGCAGCCCCTGTGATTCTCGGCCACAATGGCCCCGCCCATTCGCAAGCTGGCCGACGCGTTCCTGCACTCCCCCAAGGAAATCACGGTTACGCGCCAGTCCTCCGTGGCCTCGACCATTACAACCGGCCTGGTCATTGTGGATGAGTTCAGCAAGCGCGAAACGCTGCGCCTGCTGCTCAACGACCCCGAACTCCAGAACGCCATTGTCTTTTGCAACCGCAAGCGCGATGTGGATGTTCTGGCCAAATCCTTGACCAAGCATGGTTTTTCCGTGGGCGCCCTGCACGGGGACCTGCCGCAGTCCATTCGTTTTTCCACACTGGAAAAATTCAAGAATGGGGAACTCAAGGTTCTGGTCTGCTCGGACGTGGCGGCGCGCGGCATTGATATCGGCGGCCTGTCGCACGTGTTCAACTTCGACCTGCCGTTCCATGCCGAAGACTACGTCCATCGCATTGGTCGTACGGGCCGCGCGGGGCGTGAGGGCCATGCCTTCAGTATTGCCACTCCGTATGACAAGGCCCTGGCCGAGGCCATTGAACAGCTGACCGGCAAACCCATTCCGCGCCTGTCCGTGGACGGGGTGCAGCAACTGGAATGGTCCGAGGAAAAACGCCCACGCGGCGGTCAGGCCCGTGGCGGCCAGACCCGCAAGGACAAGCCTGCCCCCCAGCGTGAACGCGAACCGGCCCGCGCCACACGTGAACCCGCACGTGAGCAGGACACCACAACGCGCGAGCGGGACACTGCCCGTGAGCGCGAAACGCACCGCGAGCGGGAGGCTGCGCCGCGTCCGGTTCAGCAGCCCCAGCAACCCGCTGCCAAACCCCAGCAGCATAAAGGTGGCCGCAACCAGCGTGATGAAATTCCGCCCGCACCCGCTGGCGAATTTTCAGGCTTTGGCGACCAGACACCCGCCTTCATGCTTCTCCCCCGCCGCCACTCTTCGCGCCCGGCAACACCGGGCACGCTTGAAAGCGCCGAAACAGTACAGGACGCAGCCCACGTTTCCGACGTGGCATCCTGACCTAAGGAAAATTTGTGTCCGACATCCTGGAAGTCACCATCTCCCATCTTGCAACTCAGGGAGATGGTGCGGCGCGCCTGCCTGACGGGCACACCGTCTTTGTTGCGGACACTCTTCCTGGCGAGCAGGTTACCATTCGCCTGCAACCCAACGGGCATGGCCAGCTTGTTGATATTCTGACCCCATCCCCCCACAGGACAACCCCGCCATGCCCGCTGTTTGAGCGGTGCGGTGGCTGCACCTTGCAGTATATGGACCTGCCCGCCCTGCTGGCGTGGAAGACCGGCCTTGTACGCCATGCGCTGGAAAAGGCCGGGTTTGACGTCCCCCCCGACATTACCAGCTTTCAGGTTCCCCCAAACAGCCGCCGACGGGCCGACCTGGCCGTGCGCCGAACCGAACAGGGCGTTGTCATTGGCCTGCATGCCAAGGGCAGCCAGGACGTAACGGACATGACCAGTTGCGCGGTGCTGCACCCGGCCATTCTGTCCAGCCTGCCCGCACTACGGGCAACATTGCGCAGCCTCAACGCCGTTCACAAGACAGCGGACCTGCACATCAACCTGCTGGATTCGGGGCTGGATATTCTGCTCAGTACCGATTCGCCCCTTATCGCCACGGACCGGCAACGCCTGACAGCCCTGGCCGAAGAACTGGATATTCCACGTATAAGCTGGCAGCGCCTGAAAAGCTCCGGCCCGTATGAAACCGCAGTGCAGCGCGCCCCTGTCCATCAGAACATTGCGGGGCACCGGCTGACACCTCCGCCGGGTGCTTTTTTGCAGGCAACAGCCCAGAGCGAGCAGGCCATCCAGCAGGCCGTGCTGGATGCACTCCCCGCCCGCCTTGGCAAGCGCGCGAACCTGATCGAACTCTATGCGGGATGTGGCACACTTAGCCTCCCCTTGGGCGAGCGGTGCCAGGTTCAGGCTTACGAGGGGTACGAGCCAGCTCTTGCAGCGCTTAAAAGCGTGGGCAAGTCCCGCGTTACACCCATATGCCGGGACCTGAACCGCCAGCCCGTCATGGGCAAGGACCTTGGCAAGGCCGAAGTGGTTGTGCTGGACCCGCCCCATGCCGGGGCAAAGCTGCAAATGCGCCAGATTGCCCTGGGCAAGCCGGATTATGTGATTTACGTCAGTTGCAACCCGGCAGCACTCGGTAACGATGTGAGCCTGCTGGTCGCAGCCGGTTACAAGCTGGAGACGGTCTCGGTCATTGACCAGTTTTTATGGTCGGCTGAAACCGAGTCCGTGTGCCGCTTCAAACGTGAAAGCTCTCGCCGCAGCCGCAACGCCCTTTCTCATTGGGGTTGATGAACACAAACCCCTCTTCCAGGTCGGTTTCGCGGTAATCCATTTGTGTGCCAATCAGGAAGAGGGTCGCCTTGCGGTCCACCAGCAGGGTCAGGCCGTGGTCCTTTACAACCTCATCCCCCTCTGTGTTCCCGGTGACAAATTCCATATCGTAGGCCTTGCCCGAGCAGCCTTTGGTGGAAACGGAAATACGCAGCAACTCGCCCGCATGCGCCGTGGCGTACAGGTGCCGCAGGCGTGCCGCCGCCGTGTCCGTCAGCCGCATAAGGGGCGGCAGTTCCCTTTTAGTCGATGAAATGGTCGCGGTTTGTGACATGTCACTCCATCCTTTCCGTCAGAACATATTCAGGGCCAGCCGGGCCTCGTCGCTCATGCGCGACATATCCCATGGCGGATCCCATACAACTTCCACTTCGGCCGATTTTACGCCGGGTATTTTTTCCACCGCATCCTTGACCTGAATAGGCAGTTCCTGCGCACTGGGGCAGTTGGGAGCGGTCAGGGTCATTTCAATACGCACACGCCCGTCGTCATACAGGTCTATGGCGTAGATCAGGCCCAGTTCGTAAATATTGACCGGAATTTCGGGGTCATGCACGGTCGCTATGGCCTCTACGACCGCATCTTCGGATGCGGGGCCTGCGGACGCGCCCTCTGCTGCCGGGGTTTCGCTCCGGGCTGCATCGTCACCCTCGTCGGGGGTCCAGCCTTCCACCCTGGCTGTCGAGCCCTCGCCCTGATCGTGCTCCGCGTGCAGGACAGTCTCGACCGGTGTGTCCTGCGGCTGGGTTGCTGCGTGTGTTTGCGCCTGAACGCCTGCTTCAACCATCGACATGAGAAAAAGCCTCCTTTAGCGCAATCCAAGGCAGTTCTGCGCAGCGTATGCGTGCTTTGTGGGACCGCAGTGGAGCAAAGACCTCCAATGCGCCCAAAGGAGCAGACTGGCCCTCCACCACCGGTGATGGCCCTACCAGCATGGCCCTGAATCGCTCAGACATCTCGACCGCCTGTGCAACGGTACCCCCCCGCACATGCTCCACCATAAGGTCCGCAGCGGCGGTGCAGATGGCGCACCCACGGGTCTGATGCCTGATATCTCGAATATGGTGCCCGTTGAGCGCAATATCCAGATGTGTTTTATCTCCGCACAGCGGGTTGCGGCCATCACCCTGCAGGTCCGGCTCGTCCAGCCGACCGGCGTACAGCGGTGCGCGGGCGCGCTCCACAATCAGCCGGTCATACAGGGCATCGCGCTCGGCGGTGATCGTGGTCACACAAAAAAGTCCCGTATCCGCACCAGTGTATCCGCCAGCACGTCAATTTCTTCCTTCTGGGTGTAAATGCCAAAGCTTGCACGGGCCGTGGCACTCAGCCCCAGGCGGCGCATAAGCGGTTCGGCGCAATGGTGCCCGGCCCGTATGGCAATGCCGTTGCGGTCCAGCAGCGTGGCAATATCATGGGGGTGCACGTCGGCCATGGTGAAGGAGCCAACACCCCCGCGCACACGCGGGCTGCCAACAATGTTCAGGCCCGGCACGCCAACAAGCCGCTCCAGCGCATGGGCGGTCAGGTCCGCCTCGTGTGCCGCAATCGCGTCAAACCCGATTTTGCTCACCCATTCTATGGCCGCCCCCAGACCAATGGTTTCCACAATGGCAGGTGTTCCCGCCTCAAACTTGTGGGGGATATTGGCCCATGTGGCGTGCTCGAAGGTGACGGTGGAAATCATGTCCCCCCCACCAAGGAAGGGCGGCATCCGCTCCAGCAGGTCCCGGCGCGCCCACAGCACGCCAATGCCCGTTGGCCCATACAGCTTGTGGCCGGTAAAGGTATAGAAATCCGCCCCCAGCGCCTGCACGTCCGTTTTGTGGTGTACCACGGACTGGCTGCCATCAAACAGTACCTGCGCCCCGGCGGCGTGGGCCAGGTCCGCTATCTGCCTTGCCGGTGTTATGGTGCCCAGCACGTTGGACATGTGGGTCATGGCGACAAGGGCAACCTTGCCATCGGCCAGCAGGGCGCTGTACGCATCCATGTCCAGATCACCCGCATCGGTAATCGGAGCTATGCGCAATTCAATTCCGGCGCGCTCACGCAGCATCTGCCACGGCACAAGGTTGGCATGGTGCTCCATCTGCGAAACCAGCACCGCCTGGCCGGGCCTGAGCAGCGCACCAAAGGAATGGGCCACCAGATTGATGGCCTCGGTGCTGTTACGGGTAAAAACTATTTCCTCGCGCGAGGGCGCGTTGAGGAAATCCGCCACCAGATCACGCACACCTTCATACGCCTCGGTCGTACGTTCGCTCATCCAGTGCAGGCCGCGATGGATGTTGGCGTACTGGTGGCGCATGGTGTTGGCCATGCTGTCGATCACGGCATTGGGCTTCTGGGCCGATGCCGCACTGTCCAGAAAAACCAGCGGGCGGTCATGCACCCTTTCCCCCAGAATGGGAAACTGCTGGCGAATGGCCTGCACGTCCAGTTGCGGCGCCGCACGGGTTGAAGGGGGGTGCATACTCATGACAACTCTCCCTTGCCCGCAAACCGGGCGGCCAGAACGGCACGGCAGAAGGTCTGGGCCGTTGCGTCCGCCACTAGGGCTATGGCCTCGTCCAGAAACGCGTCAATCAGAATCTGACGGGCTTCCTGTTCAGGTATGCCACGGCTGCGCAGGTAAAAAAGCTGGTCATCATCGAGTGCGCCAACGGTGGCTCCGTGGCTGCACCGCACATCATCGGCATAGATTTCGAGTTCCGGCTTGGCGTCTATTTCCGCATCGGGGGACAGCAGCAAAGCCTGATTCATCTGGTAGCCGTCCGTTTTCTGGGCAATCCGTTCAACCAGAACCTTGCCCTGGAAAACACCCCGCGCGTGGCCATCCAGCACATTCCGCACCGTCTGGCGTGATGTGCAGTCCGATGCAGCGTGGGTGATGACACTGGTGATATCCCCCACCTGCTGCCCGCCCAGGCGCTGCGCGCCGTTCACATGCACCACCGCGCGCGTTGCCGCCAGGCGGGCATGGACCTCGTGGCGCACAAGCTGGCCACCAAGCCCCAGTACAAAGCTGTCATACACGCCCTGGTGGCCAACATGGGCGTACAGGGTGCCAAGGCTGATGGCCTGCGCGGCTTCGGCCTGCACTGTCACATGTTCCAATGTGGCGCCGTCTTCGACCCGAATGTCCATGACCGGGTTGTGCAAATACGCACCCTGCCCGGCCTGCACGCAAACCAGACGCAGGCGCGCATCCTTTTCCACAACGACAGCATGCCTGGGATGGAATGAAAGAGGCGCCACTCCCGCCACGCCAAGGGAGACAAGCAGAACATGCCCCGCATCCACCCCGGCGGGCACGCGCAGGAGCAGGCCATCCTCCGCCAGCGCCGTGTTCAGGGCGACAAGCGGGTCCCGGTCGGGGGCTGCCTGCAGGCCAAACCGGGGGTCGTGCGCAAAAAAGGACAGGTCAACACCGTCCGGCAGAATGCTGAGCGCGGGCGCATGGCGGCCATTGACAAACACCACACGCGGCAGCGTGGCCATGGCCGGATGGGGCTGCAAAACGCCGTCCAGCAAAGCGCGGGCCGTGCCAGCATCCACCTGCGCGGGGGGCGCGGCATAGTCCTGCTTGCCCAGGGCACGCAGGGCTGTGTACTTCCATGCCTCGAACTTGCGGTCGGGCAGGCCTGTTCTGGCCAGAGCCCCGGCGGCGGCCTGCCGCTCTGCCCCGGCAAGGGTGTTCAGCCTGTTTGCGAACAACGCCAACGGACCGGACATGCTGTTGCTGAATGCGTTCACGCCACCTCCGCCAGAAACTTGGTGTAGCCTTCCTGGTCAATCTGGCGTGCAAGCTCTGGCCCACCAGAAAGAATGATCCGCCCCCGCGCCATGACGTGAATCCGGTCAGGCACCAGATAGTCCAGCAGCTTCTGGTGGTGCGTAATCACCAGTGCCGAAAACGTGGGAGCACGCAGGCGATTGACACCTTCGGCCACAATGCGCAGGGCGTCCACATCCAGCCCGCTATCCGTTTCGTCCAGAATGGCGAAGGTCGGCTGGAGCAGGGTCATCTGCAACACTTCGTTGCGCTTTTTCTCCCCCCCCGAAAAACCGACATTCACATTGCGCTTGAGCATGTCCGGCGCCATGGAAAGGGCCTTGGCGGCCTCGCGCGCCATCTTGAGGAACGCAACGGCGTCCAGCTCCTCCTGCCCGCGCGCACGCCGCACGGCATTGACCGCGGTGCGCAGGAAATTGGCGTTGTTTACACCGGGCAGTTCAATGGGGGACTGAAAGGCGAGGAACAGGCCAGCCGCCGCGCGCTCCTCCGGCTCCATGGCCAGCAGGTCCTGCCCGTGGAAGGTGGCAGAGCCTGCCGTCACCACGTATTCCTCCCGCCCGGCCAGAACATAGGACAGCGTGGATTTGCCCGAGCCATTTGGCCCCATGATCACATGCACTTCCCCTGGCGGAATACTCAGGTCCACGCCACGCAGAATCTGCTTGTCCTGTCCGTCCGCGTCAATCTGTGCGCACAGGCCGGAAATTTCCAAAAACTGGCTCATATCTGCTCTCCCTTAACCCACGCTGCCTTCAAGGCTGATCTGCAACAGTTTTTGCGCTTCCACGGCAAATTCCATGGGCAGTTCCTTCAGAACATCGCGGCAGAAACCGTTCACGATCAGGCCAACGGCGTCTTCCTCGGACAGGCCACGCTGGCGGCAGTAAAACAGTTGGTCTTCTGAAATTTTGGATGTTGTTGCTTCGTGCTCGATGCGCGCGTTCATGTTGCGGCTTTCAATGTAGGGCACGGTGTGCGCCCCGCACTGGTCGCCTATCAGCAGGCTGTCGCACTGGGTAAAGTTGCGTGCGCCAGAGGCCTTGGGCTGTACGCGCACCAGACCGCGATATGTGCTGTCCGAATGGCCAGCACTGATGGTCTTGGCGATAATGGTCGAGCGCGTGTTGCGGCCAAGATGGATCATTTTGGTGCCGGTATCGGCCTGCTGGCGGTTGTTGGTGACGGCTACGGAATAGAACTCGCCCACCGAGCCCTCGCCCTGCAAAATGCAGGACGGGTATTTCCACGTAACGGCTGAACCGGTTTCCACCTGTGTCCAGGATATTTTGGAGCGGGCACCACGGCATATGCCGCGCTTGGTGACGAAGTTGTAAATACCGCCCCGCCCGTTCTCATCCCCCGGGTACCAATTCTGCACCGTGGAGTATTTAATGGAGGCGTCATCCATGGCCACCAGTTCCACCACGGCGGCGTGGAGTTGGTTCTCGTCCCGCATGGGGGCTGTGCAGCCCTCAAGGTAGGAAACGGACGCCCCTTCCTCCACCACAATCAGGGTGCGCTCGAACTGTCCGGTGTTCTTGGCATTGATACGGAAGTAGGTGGACAGTTCCATGGGGCACCGCACCCCCTTGGGCACGTACACAAACGAACCATCCGTGAACACGGCGGAATTCAGGGCGGAATAGAAGTTGTCCCCCGCGGGTACGACCGTGCCCAGATACCTGCGCACCAGATCCGGGTGTTCCCTTACCGCCTCGGAAATCGGGCAGAAAATAACGCCCGCCTCCTCCAGCGTCTTGCGGAAGGTAGTGGCAACGGACACGCTGTCAAACACCGCATCCACGGCCACGGGCATGCGCTCGCCTTCGGGCACTTCCACCCCGGCCAGCATGGCCTGCTCGTGCAGGGGAATTCCCAGTTTTTCGTAAGTCCGCAGCAGTTCGGGGTCCACCTCGTCCAAGGATTTGGGGCCGGGCTTTTTGCGGGGTGCCGCGTAATAATGCGCGTCCTGGTAGTCGATCGGCGGGTAGGTGACCTTGGCCCATTTGGGTTCCGTCATGGCCTGCCATGTTTTATAGGCGGCCAGCCGCCATTCCAGCATCCACTCCGGCTCTTCCTTGCGGCTCGAAATCAGACGGATAATGTCCTCATTCAGCCCCTTGGGAGCCATGTCCATTTCAATGTCGGTCTCAAAGCCCCATTTGTACGAGGACTGACCCAGCTTTTCCACGGCTTCACGCGTTTGTGTGACTGCTGGCATTGTTCAGGCCCCTTCCCGTATCGTCTGGGCGACGTTGAGCTTGTTGATCTGGTGGAGAACCGTGGAGCATGCCTCCTTTGGCCGCATGCTCTCGAGCGAAATCCCCTCCAGCGTTGAGCGTATTGCCGTGTTGATAACGTCCCAGCTACCACACAGACCACAGGACAGCCCGGTATCACACTCACGCCCACCAACGCAGGCGGTCAGGGCGATCTGGCCATCAACTGCGGCAATCACACTGGCGACAGACATTTCCGCCAAGGACCGGGCCAGACGATAACCACCCTTTGCGCCACGCTGGGACAACACAAAACCATGCGCGGACAAAACCTTGAGCACCTTGGCCACCGTAGGTTCGGGCACCCCGGTAATCCCGGCAAGGGCTGGAGATGTGACCACGCCGTCCTGTTCTCCCAGTTTCACAAGTATGACGATCGCATAGTCCGCCAGACGGGAAAGTTTGAGCATAATCCGGCTTTCACCTAATTAAAGACCTGAATGGTCCTGTTTCGGATACATGGCGACTAGCGTTGCCAACGTCAACCCAAAACGTCCTGTTGCAGGCAGCCTGTCCCGGCCTTCCAACGCATATGTGATCTGCGGTTCCCCGCATGACCACCTTTTAATCCAGCTTACGCCCATCCCCGTGGCGCAAGCCTTTCCATATCCGCTCAAGTGCCATGCGACCAAAAACTGCCTGCCCGGAGGGGGGTTGGCACAAAAAAGAAAATTACTGGGCGTTAATACCAAACGTAAGCCTGAGGGCCGCAAACAGCAGCGCCCCCACCGCAAACCCCACCAGTGTACCGTTAAAACGAATGAACTGCAGGTCCTTACCCACGCGCAACTCCAGCTTTTCCGCTATTTCCACCGCGTTCCAGCCAGACACCACGCGCGCGATGAATTCCGCCATCTGGTCACGCACGAACGGCAAGGTCTTGCCAATTGTGCCGTCCACGCGTTCGACAATGCGCTGGCGCAGCACCTCGTCATTGCGCAACTGCCCCGCCATGCGCGCCAGCGCATCGCGCAACGCGATCCCGGCGGAAGGCCATGTGCCTCTTCT
>CALCDN010000258.1 GCA_937900755.1 uncultured Acetobacter sp.
GCAACAACCGGGGGGCGTGCGCCGGCCGCGCGAATTTGTGCTGGGGGACCGCTCGGCCATCGGGCTTGGCTCGGTCTTTATGCGGCTCAAGGTCAAAATGAACTGGCGCGAACTGTTCCACGAAATTGTGGAAGGGTTTGACGAGCAGGCCCTGACCGAGCGGCAGGCCGCTGCCATAAAGGATGCCCATTTCCCACCCGATGCCCCTCCCGCGCGTTAAGCGGTGGGGCGTGTTGGCAGGTGGCAGGGCTGGACCTGCCCCAGCTCTTGGTCAGTAAGCCTGATAGGTCGCGCGTTTGAGGTGCGTCTGGTTGTAGTCAAGCTGGCTTTTGCTGAGTTGGAAGCCAACCTCGAACCGATAGTCGGAATCGACATTGCGGGGGGGAATTGGCAGGTCGATCGTGATGATCTTGGTCATGGTGTTAAAGGTCGCAAGGTTGGCGGGGAAGTTTACGGTGTGGCGGAAGATGTGCTTGTTCACAATCCGGTCCCCGTGCAGCACGGCAATAAACCAGGGCATGCTCAGCGCCTCGGTGGTTGAGGCAGGGCCGCGTTCTACCGTAATGTGGAGCACGACTCGGGTTTTCAGGTCCTTGGGGCCACCGGCCGAACAGTCGCCCTCCAGCTTGACAATGCTGGCCCGCGCCACCAGATCGCGGTAATCGGTGCCTTTGCCCTTATAAAGGTAATAATCCGCCGCTTCGGATGGAATGTGCGTAATGGGGCAGGCTGGCGCAAACTCCATTGATGCGGCTTCCCCGCCGCCGCAACCTGTCAGAGCCGTCAACAGGCCCATGGCCAGTGCGCCAGAAGCGGTTACGCGGGGGAGCAGGCTGCGCAGGCGGGTATGATCATGAGACATAGAGTGATCCGGCATTATAGGGTGGAGGAACAAAAACGGGTGACGCACCAACCCGCCACGCCCGGTCGAGCGTGTGTTTCACATCTTGGATGCTGCAAAACGGGTTGCATCACATGCGTCCTTTGCGTAGGCCACAACTGCCACGGCCTTTACCGGGTTTCGGGCATAGCCTGTTTTCAATATGCTTCTTCATAGCCAGTTTTCTTCTATACAGTCCGCTGCAACTTTGGGGAACACCATGCCCGATCAAACTGACACCCATACGACGCCCCAGAACACGGATGCGCAGCATGGCCGCTCACTCAAGGTTCTTCTGGCGGGGCCGCGCGGCTTTTGCGCCGGGGTGGACCGCGCCATCCGTGTGGTGGAGGAAGCCATCCGCCGCTACGGCGCGCCGGTTTATGTCCGACACGAGATTGTTCATAACCGCACCGTTGTCGAGGAGCTGGAAGCCCAGGGCGCCATTTTCGTGGAGGAACTGGACGAGGTTCCCGCGGATGGCCACGTTGTTTTTTCCGCCCATGGCGTGCCAAAAACCGTGCCAGCCGAAGCCGAGCGCCGCAACCTGCTGTACCTGGACGCCACATGCCCGCTGGTGTCCAAGGTCCACCGCGAGGCCGAGCGCCACTATGCCGCCGGTGGGCCTGAAAGCCGCCATATCCTGATGATCGGCCATGCCGGTCATCCCGAGGTTGTGGGCACGATGGGCCAGCTCCCCGCAGGAGCTGTGACCCTGATTAACGATGCGGATGAAGCCCGCAGCGTGCAGCCCGCAGACCCGTCCATGCTGGCGTTTATTACCCAGACCACCCTTTCGGTCGATGATACGGCGGAAATCGTGGACATCCTACGTGAGCGCTTCCCCCTGATCGAAGGGCCAAAGCGTGAGGATATCTGCTACGCCACCACCAACCGGCAGGAAGCGGTCAAGACCATAGCCCCCGAGTGCGATCTGGTTATTGTGATTGGCTCGCCCAACTCCTCCAACTCCCAGCGCCTGCGTGAAGTGGCGGAGCGTTCGGGTGCGGCCCGCGCCCTGCTGGTGCCCCGGCTGGACGCGCTGGACTGGTCCGTGCTGGACGGCGTGCGCACGCTGGGCATTACGGCCGGGGCCTCCGCCCCGGAAGCACTGGTGCAGGAAATGGTGGCCGAAATGGCCAAGCGTTACACGCTGTGCATTGAAGAGCGGATCGTGAAGGAAGAAAACGTGACGTTCCGCCTTCCAGCACCCTTGGGCTGAAGGTGGTTCATGGCCGTTTACACGGACGTTAGCGACGAGGCGCTACAGGACTTTCTGGCCGATTTCGCCATTGGCTCCCTTGTGGCGTTCCGTGGCATTGCCGAGGGGGTGGAGAACACCAACTTCCAGCTGCGCACAACGGGTGGGGATTTTATTCTCACCTTGTACGAAAAGCGGGTCAATGCGCGTGAGCTTCCCTGGTTTTTGGGGCTTATGCAGCACCTTGCGCGCGAGGGAGTGACCTGCCCGCAGCCCGTGGCCGACAGGCAGGGGGTCACGCTCAAAACCCTTGCGGGCCGTCCTGCGGCCATTACCACGTTTTTGCCCGGTGTGTGGCCGCGCACCGTGCGGGGCGAGCATTGCCGCCCCCTTGGCCGCGCCCTGGCGCAACTGCACGCGGCAGGGCGCTCCTACGCACCTGAGCGCCCCAATGCGCTGGGGCCGGATGCATGGGCGCCCCTGCTGCAAAGCTGCGCGGGTGGGGCGGATGCGGTGCAGCCCGGCCTGCAGGCCGAACTGGAACGCGCCCTGGCCCGCATTGTGCCCGCATGGCCCGGCCATAACGGCAACCCCACCCTGCCGCGCGGGCAGATCCATGCCGACCTGTTCCCCGACAATGTGTTTTTTCTCAACAGCACCGTGTCAGGGCTGATCGACTTCTATTTTGCCTGCACGGACTACCTGGCCTTTGACCTGGCCATCTGCCTGAACGCGTGGTGCTTCCAGCCCGACGGGGCGTTCAATGTCACTTTCGCCCGGCAGATGCTGCTGGGGTATGAGGAAGTGCGCGTGCTGGACGAGGCCGAGCGTTCGGCCATGCCCGTTCTGGCGCAAGGTGCGGCCATGCGCTTTTTGCTGACCCGGCTGTACGACTGGATCAACACCCCGGCCGATGCGCTGGTCACGCCCAAGAACCCGCTGGATTACCTCAAACGGCTACGCTTCCATCTGGCAACGCAAAGTGTGGGTGGTTATGGACTCTGACGTGTCTTCCCCAAACCCTGAGACCCTCCCCGAAAACCGCATGCAGGTTGAAATCTGGACCGATGGCGGGTGCAGGCCCAACCCCGGCCCCGGTGGCTGGGGCGTGCTGCTGCGCTGCAAGGGCGTTGAGCGCGAACTCTCCGGCGGGGAGCTGGCGACCACCAACAACCGCATGGAACTGACCGCCGCTGCCGAGGCGCTGGAAGCGCTGACCAAGCCATGCACCGTAAACCTGCATACTGATAGTGAATATGTGCGCAACGGCATTACGCGCTGGCACACCGGCTGGGTGCGCCGCAACTGGCGCAATGCGGCGGGGGACCCGGTGGCCAACATGGATTTGTGGCGGCGTCTGCTGGATGCGGCCAAACCGCATGACGTGTCCTGGCACTGGGTCAAGGGCCACTCCGGCGTGCCTGAGAATGAACAGGTGGACCAACTGGCCACACAGGCCCGCATACGCATGGAAGAGCAAAAAGCGGGCGCATAAGCGCCTGCCCGGCATATGGGAGGCGTGCGGCGCTTAGGGTTCCACGTCGGACTGGTAGAGATCGATATAGTCCTGTGGCTGTCTCTTATACACATCTCCGAGCCCACGAGACACTGAGCGATGGCGTA
>CALCDN010000259.1 GCA_937900755.1 uncultured Acetobacter sp.
GCCACGCGCCCCACCCGCCCGCCATTGCCCCCCTGCTCCTGCGGCAAGGACAGCGTGGCGACATGCGCCACCAGCAGGCCCAGCAACTGCGCGCGCCGGCCCACGTCACGCACGGGGCTTGCGGGGGTGTTGGACAGGTAAAGTGTCGCCTGCTCAAAACAGGCCTGCGCCTGTGCCTGCCCCACATTGGCCGCAAGCCCGCCAAACCCGGCGGACCACGCCGCGTAGTCAAACACAACCACGCCTGGCACAACCACGCCCGGTGGGGTGGTCGCCGTTGTGGCCACACCCGTTGTCGCATCCGATGCCGCGTCCGATGCCACACCCGTTGTGGTGGCGCCCGACATCAGGCCACATCCGTGGCAAAGGGGGTCACGCCGGGCAGGCTGGCAGGTTCCAGCCCTTCCAGCCCGCTGCGATGCTGGCCCCGTTCGGCCAGTTCCGCCCCCGCATCCCGCGCGGTGGGCTGGGCAAAGATCAGCCCGTTCCTGAGTGGCAGAAAATTGGGGTTCTGCGTCATCCATGCCTGCCAGAAGGCGGCATCCACCTGGGTGCACCCGCCCATGCCCAGCAAAAGGTTGTCCCGCGCGTGGTAGCGCGGGTCCGCCTTGGCCCCGTTAAGCCGCACACTGGCGGTGGGCCTGGGTGGCGCCATGACCGGGGTTGGCGCGCGGGCACGCGCGGCCAGTTCGTCCACGTCATACAAATCCAGCACAAGCCCCGCGGGCATGCGGCAGACAACCGTAACCGTGCCAGCCGCACGGGAGGTGTTCGAAGCGGGTGATGCCATTGCGCTCAAATCCCTGCCATGGTGACGCAGGCCTGCGGGTAGAACCAGATGGTCCCCCACGTGCCCTGCGATTTTTTCTGCCTGAAGCTGGAGGAATACCGTTCCACCGCATGGGCGCGCAGCTTTTCGGTAAAGGCGGTGGTCACCGCCTGCTGGCCCTCCACCTCGCTCACGAACAACTGCATGAGCGTGGTTGCCGCCTGCCCGCCCCCCAGTGTTACCCCGGCTTCGGGCAGGGTCTGGATGCTCAGGTTGGGCAGGTTCTTCCTGAGCAGGTCCGCCAGTGCGACCTGGAACTGGTTGGTGTAGAGCAGGCACTGCTGCCGCTCGGTGGGGATAACCAGTGTCAGGGGGGATTCAAGTGTCAGGTTGCCCCCCATCTGGGCCGACAGCGTGCCAAAAGCCTTGAGAATATCGGCATAAACCTGCACGGGGTCGGTTGTGTCCACCCATGTGTTGCCAGCCGCCGCAGCCCCCGAGGCCGCAAATTTGGGCGTAGGCGCAATGGCTGGCGGCAGGTTGGGGTCGTTGAGTGCGCCATACAGTTCCAGCCCGGCAATGCCGAACAGGTTGATCTGGTTCTGGTTGCGGTTGAGCACGGAGGCGGAGGCAAGGTTTTTCTGGTTCACCCAGTCAATTTTGGCGGCCCCCATGCGCTCCACCTCGCGCTCGCCCCAGCGGGTCCACGTCTGGTAGTAAAAGGACTGGCGCTGCACCCAGTTGGCGTTGGAATCCGTCGAACCTGCGGGGCTGTAGTCATCATACGCCGCCGCGTAGCCGGAGAGTTCAACCACGGGGAACTGCGCGGTATCGGTTGTCCAGTCGCCCTTGCGCGCACTGCCGTAAATGGCCTCCGAGCGGGTGGGGGTTACCAGCGCGCGAATAACCACCGGGTCGGTATAGGTGGTGAACAGGGCGGGAATACCGCTGTTGGGTGCTGTGACCGCCATGTTGGCGGGCAGGGCCGCGTCCTGCGCCAGTTCGGAAAAATAGCGGCTGACACCGCCCAGGTGAATACCCCAGTCCCGCGCAAGGGCTGGTGCGTCATGCCGGAAAAATGTGTTCATGCTCTGTTAGTTCCCTGTACCCGAGGAGGAGACCGCACTGCGCGCACCCGCCAGCGGCCCGGTAATAATAAAGGGCAGGCCCGCGGCCGCTCCCTGTGCCACGGACCACCCCGTATCCACCGTGCCAGTGGGGGCCGCACCGGATGGCGCGCACTGGAGCGTGCCATTGGCCAGCGCGGCATAGACCGCCTGCCCCGTGGTGGAGGCGGTGGCGGAAAGGGCAAACACATCGCCCCCTTCGGCCAGGCCCACCATAAAGCCCTGCGCAATGGTCATGGTGCTCTGCTGCATGTACTGCGTGGCCTGCCCCTGCTGGGCGCGCACCACAAAACCCGTTGGCGCGGCGTTGGGGTTTGCGGGGTCAGGCTTGTTCAGAACGATTGCGCCATCGGCCTGCACCCAGGCAAAGGCGGCAATGACCACACCACCCGCACCCGCACAAAACCCGTTGGCTCCGGGCACCACCATGCGCTGGGGGTTCTGGCTGGCCCATGCGCCGGGGAACCCGGCAGGCCAGCCATAATGCACTGTATTGGGAAAAGGCATTGCTTGTGCCTCCTTGTTTTAAAGTTTGCGCGGCGCATGCACGCCAAAGCGGGTTGCAAGGGGGGCCGCATGATCGGCCGCGCCCATGGGAGCGCCCATTGGAGCGCCCATACCTGTGGTGGACGCTGGCGCGGTCGTGCCAAGGCAGGCCAGAACAAGGGCCTTGAGCCCCGGCTCGTTTACGCCATCGGTGCCAACACCCTGCTCACCCAGGGCGTAGCGCAGGATGTCGGCGGCACTGTCCATGCCCAGCACATCGCCCACCAGCGGGCGCACAAGGGTGCGGGCCTCCTGCGCGTGGGCGGCGCGGGTGCGTTCGGCCGCAAGGGCCGTGGCCACGGCGGACTGGACCGCGCTGTCCTGCGCCGTGGCAGGGGTGGCGGGCTGTTCGCCCACCGGGTCGGCACCGTGCTGTGCGGTCTCGCCTGCGCCCGGGGTTGCGGCACCTGGAACATCGGCACCCGGGGTTACGGCCTGTTCGCCCGGTTCCTCCGGCGCTCCGGCCAGGCTGTTACGGCGGAGCCATGCCTCCAGCTCGGCCACAGGTGCTGTCATGGCCAGCGCGCCTGTGGCAAAAGTCGTGCCAAGGCGGGCAAAAACCTGCCCCGCCGTGGGGGCCACCGTGGGGGCCACCGTGGAGGCCACCGTGGAGGCTGCGTGTATTTGAACCATTGCAATATCCTTTGGTTTGGCATCCGCCACCACAACATCCGGTCCGGCGCGCCCGCTGGGCACAAGGGCCACGTGGTTGCCGCGAATGTTGGTCATGCGCCCATCATAGGGCTGGCCTTCAAACTGGCCTGCCTCCATGACCGGCGTGTAGCGGTACGCGCAGGACAGTTCGCGCTGCGCGCCCGAGCGGATGTTGTGAATGGCCCCGGCGTTCCAGATCGCCAGGGAATTGGTCAGGTAGGGGCTGGCAAAGCGGGCGTTGGTGCCCGTGGTGCCCACCACCAGGTCAGCCCTTGGGGCTTCGGCCGTCACATGGGCATGTTCGGCCAGCACGGGCAGGGCGTTGAAGCTGGGGGCCGCGCGCGCCAGTTCGGCGGGGTCGCGCAGCAGGTTGTAAAGCCTGTCTGGCGCCAGGCCCAGCCTGTCCGCCCCCGGTATTTCGCGCCCGTAATAGGCGTTGACGGTGGCCTTGCTTATGGGGGTTGCGGCCACATGCAGCCGCCCGTCCTCGTCGGTCATGCGGACCGAGCCCATGCGGTCATGGGCGAGTGTGTCATTCATGCTGTTCTGCTCTTTTTGCCTGTGGCGTGTTGACAAAACCCGTTACAGGCCCACCCGTATTACCGTCTGGCATGGGGCGGGCCAGCCCTGCGGTGCGGTACAGGCTTTGCGCATCGGCCGCCTCCCGCGCGCGGGCCTCGCGTGCGGTTATCTTGCCTGAGAGAATGTTGGCGGTGTCCATGTCGGTCTTGGTTTTTTCCACCGCCGCCGCTTCCTGTTCGGACATCTGCCACAATGGCACGAACTCAAAGTCCAGGTCGGGGTCTATGGCCCCCCACAGGTTGAGCTGGACAAGGTGGAAGAGCGCGCGCAGCACGGGGGCCATGTGCGCTTCCTGGAACGCTGCGATCTCGTCATAAAAAACCCTGATCTCGCCTTGCGAGGACGCATTGAGCCCCTGCGGCTGGATGCCAAACAGCTTGACCAGCGGAATACCGGGAATACCGGCCATGAACTCCTGCGACTGGGCCTGCAATTCGGCAAGACCACCGAGCGGGGCTGACTTTATGTCAAAATCCTCGCTCTCGCGGTCGAGCACAAAGGTGCCGTTGTTGCTCTGCCACGCGTTCATGGCCGCAACACGGGCGGTCACGCTTTCGGCGTCGATATCGGCGTATTGCGTGCCGGTATCGGACTGCATGGTCCCGCTCATGTCGGTTTTCAAAATCTTGGTGGCGAAGTTGCTCACCATGTCCGACACGGACTGCCGCGTGCGCAAAAAGTTGTGCACGTAGGTTTCCAGCATCTGCGGCAGGGCCAGCCCCCCAAAGTTGAAGGCGGGTTTGAGAATGTCGGGCACCTCGAACGGCACCACACTCAGCAGCCGCGTGCTGTTGACCAGCACCCCCTGCACCCACCAGTCCGCCGGGCGGTAGTAGTCCGCGCGCAACGGGTTGTCCGCGTTGTAGCTGTTGGGGGTTGTCCATATGGGGTCTATGTTCACCAGCCTCTCAAGCTGGCCACGCGCCATGCCGTGTGCCGTGGGGCGCAGGGGCACGGCCTGCCCCACATCATTGAGCGGCACGCCGCGCAGGCCAATCCAGATATGGCCCACGCCAAAGCCCAGGCCATGCACAATCTGGCGGCGCACCACATCGCGCACATGCAGGCGCAAAAACTCCGCCTCCACCGCGCGCAGGCGGCCCGCTGTCTGCGCCGCATCGGCCTGCGTGCCGTTACAGCGCAGGCGTATCCATGCCCGCGTGGCCTCGCGCGCAATAATTTCCACGGGTTTTCTAAACTCGGCCCGCAACATCATGGCCGCAAGTGTCGGGTAGCCCTTGAAGGCCAACCCCTGCTCCACAAAGCTGGAGGCCATGCCATACTGCCCGGCGGCATAGGCCCCAAGCCCCGCATCCATGGCCAGGGCGGCCGCCCCCACGCCCCGCACCCCGCCCGCACGACATGCCCCCCGCCCAAGCCGCGGACGATGCATGACATAGAAACCCTGATCCACCACTTCCTCGGCGTAAGCTGGGGGCCGGTCATTCCGGCGGGGGAAGCACGCTGCTGCATTGAAGCGACGAAAGGACTGAACAGCTACACCCTGGTCAGCGACGGGGGCACGACATCCTACCGCACCCGTATCCGCACGCCCTCCTTCGCCCATCTGCAGATGATACCGTTGCTCAGCCGTGGCGTCATGATTGCCGACCTGATCGCCATTCTGGGCAGCATAGACTTCGTGATGGCCGATGTTGACCGCTGATCCCCCCCTGCCCGCCACCGTGCGTGCGGAGATACTGGCCCTTGCGGCGGCGGAGCTTCACCCGCGCGGCGCGGCCGTTGCCGCCCTGCGGCTGGTGCAGGCGCATTTCAGGTGGATCAGCACGCCGCACCTGCGCGAGGTGGCGGAACTGCTGGGCATGTCGGCCGATGATCTGGATGGCGTCGCCACCTATTTCAACCTGCTGTTCCGCAGGCCGGTGGGGCGGCATGTCATCATGCTGTGTGACAGCGTTTCGTGCTGGATCATGGGGCGTGAACCGCTATGCGCCCATCTGTGCCGGACGCTGGGCGTGAAACCGGGTGAAACCACGGCGGATGACGCCATCACGCTCCTGCCCACGGTATGCATCGGGCATTGCGATCATGCGCCGGCCATGCTGGTCGATGACACGCTGCATGGCGATGTGGACATCCCGACCCTCGACCGGCTGGTCGCGGTCCTGAAGGAGCAGCCCTAATGTCGCCCGCCGAACGCCCGCTGACCGCCATGATCGACCCCGCCGCCGGGCCACCGGACTGCACGGCCTATGAACGCGCCGGTGGCTGGCAGGCCGCACGCAGGGTGCTGACG
>CALCDN010000260.1 GCA_937900755.1 uncultured Acetobacter sp.
GTCATTGCCTGCAAGGCCAGGGAATACCCGCCCACGCCCAGCCCGCAGATAACGCCGGAAGCGGCGCGCGAAACGTAGGAGTGGTGGCGGAATGGCTCGCGGCGGTGAATGTTGGAGATATGGACCTCAATTACAGGCAGGTCCGTAGCCAGTAGCGCATCCAGCAGGGCGATGGACGTGTGGGTATAGCCCGCGGGATTGATAATAATACCTTTGGCCCGTTTGCGACATTCCTGCACCCAGGAGATCAGCTCGCCTTCAATGTTGGTCTGGCGGAAGTCTATGGCCAGTCCCAGCTTTTCGGCGGTCTGCAGGCATAGCTGTTCCACGTCGTCCAGCGTTGCCCGCCCGTATATTTCGGGTTGGCGCTGGCCGAGCATGTTCAGGTTGGGGCCGTTCAGGACAGCAATGAGAGGTCTTTCCATGACAGACGGGGCCGTAGCACGATGCGCCCGCGTATCCAAGAGAAAGCGGCACGAAAAGTGGGTCTATTCCGTCCGCCTTCGCTTTTTGTCTCATGTGGGGGGCATGCGGGTGGTCATATTTTTGCCACGCAGGCGGGCAATACAGGGTTGGCTACCCGGGTTGGAAGCCAAAAAAGGTTGCTTTTGGCCCTGTAAAGGGACCATTAAGGAGTGGTCTTGAACAGAAACGGAGTTAACAGGCGGATGTCAGCCCTGCGCCGGGCACTTCTTGGAAGTGTGTTTGTCACAACCTCATTGTTCGCGCTCCCTTCGGCCCATGCGGCTGCGGCGGATGCATCGGGTGGTACTGCATGGGCCGAATCCGTGCACAAGGCCCTTGCCGCGCGCGATGCGCAGGATGTGACTAACGCTGGCTCCGGTTCTGTTTCTCGCCGCGAGGTCTCCCAAAAAGGAATGGCGAGCTGGTATGGCGCACGCCAGCACCTGCGGCGCACGTCCTCGGGTATCCGCTTTGACAAGAGCCGCCTGACGGCCGCCCACCCCACAGCCCCCCTTGGCAGCAAGCTGCTGGTCACCTCGGAGGAAACCGGGCGTTCGGTTGTGGTTACGGTCAATGACCGTGGGCCCTACAGCCGTGGGCGGATTATTGACCTTTCACAGGCCGCCGCCGCCCAGATTGGCATGCTCAGTTCCGGTGTGGCGCATGTGCTGTCTCTTATACACATCTCCGAGCCCACGAGACACTGAGCGATGTCGTA
>CALCDN010000261.1 GCA_937900755.1 uncultured Acetobacter sp.
TGACTGATAATGACTGCCCTGCCCCTGATGCCCCAGGCCACCGCCGGGGGCATCGCTTGTTTGATGACGGGTATATTTCCGCCGGGCAGGCCAGGGTTGACGCCAGCAGGGTGGGCCTGGGCATGGTTGTGCTGGTGGGGGTTGTGCTGGAGCGCGCCCCGGACGGCTTTGCCACGTTCGAGGCGGCCATGGCCGAGCAGCCCGCTGTGCTGGACTGCTACCTTGTGGCCGGGGATTTTGACTATTTTTTAAAAATCCGTGTCAAGGACATGGACGGTTTTGACCGCTTTCATACGGATGTGTTGAGCAACCTGCCCCATGTGCGCCAGACACGCACGTTTTTTGTGCTCAGGACCGTGGCCGATGCACGGGAATACGCGTTCTAGGCGTGGCCCTTGCGGGCGCAGGCCCGGTTCTGGCCTGGTTCTGGCCCGGCCCGGTGTTACTCCAGATCAAAAAAGCCCTGTTCGGGCTGGCGGTTTGTCCATTTGCGGCAGGCGGTGCGCAGCACGGAGGCAAAGCGGGTGACCAGCGGCATGTTCTGCCCCGCGCGGATGGCCACGGCCAGTGTGGCGCGTGGTGCGGGTTCGCTGATGGTGTGGAAGGTTACGCCCCCTGCGTGGATCTGGGCGAGTGAGCGCGGCACGACCGAAACCCCAAGCCCCGCCGCCACCAGCGGAATGGTGCCTGCAATCTGCGGAGCCTGCTGCCCCATGACCGGAGTGACCCCCGCCAGTTGATAGGCCGAGAGAATGGCATCGTGAAAACCCGGCCCCAGTTCACGCGGGAAGATAATCAGCGGGTCCTTTGCCACCATGTCCAGGCTTATTACGGGGGTGTCCGCCAGTTGGTGGCCACGCGGCAGGGCAATAACCGTGGGTTCGTCCAGCAGGTGAAAAACCGAAAGCCGCACAGGGTCGGGCACGGGGGGGCGCACAATGGCAATGTCCACGCTGGGCTCATGCAGTGCGGTGCACAGAGAGGGCGTGTTGCTCTCTTCCAGAAAAATGGTGACATCGGGCGCCATTTCCCGAAACTTGCGGATGGTGAACGGAATAACCGGCAAAAGCGAGACCGCCCCCGCGAGCCCCAGGCGGATATGCCCCATTTCCCCCCGGGCCAACCCCTGGGCGGTGGACAGGAACTGGGCTTGCAGTTCCAGTATGGTTTTGGCGCGTGGCAGCAGTACAGCGCCTATTTCGGTCAGTTTTACGCCGCGTGTCAGGCGCTCGAACAGGACCACGCCCAGGTTTTTTTCCAACTGGCGGATCTGCTGGCTAAGGGGGGGCTGCTCCATGCCCAGCGCTTCGGCTGCGCGGGTAATGGAGCCATGCTCGGCCACGGTTACAAAATAGCGCAGGTGTCGGATGTCCATAACCCATACATATCCGATATGGATAACACCGCCAAGATATATTGGAAGACTGCCTTCAGCCGTTATAACATCAGCGCCAGATGATTTGGACCAGTGAGTGTTTGAAGGGGTGTTGGCCATGGTAAAGCAGCCGGTAGCGGATATGGACATGCGGTCCGCGGCCTTGGGGAACGGGGTTGTGGGCAAGCCCCAGGTCAACCGCCTTTACCAGACCTCCACCATGGCCGCCCTGCTGGATGCGGTGTATGATGGGGAGACCACGCTGGACGAACTGCTCCAGCACGGCAACTTCGGCCTTGGCACGTTCAACTCCCTCGATGGGGAGATGATTGTAACGGACGGCGTTGTGCGCCAGTTCCGTGCGGAAGGGCTGGCGGCCGAAGTGCCCGGCTCGCTCAAAACGCCCTTTGCCTGCGTGACGTATTTTGAACCCGAAAAAAACGTGACGATCGACACCCCCAGGGACAGGGAAAGTTTTGAAGCCCTGGTGGACCACCTGCTGGGCAACCCCAACCTGTTTGGCGCGGTGCGCTTTACCGGCGTGTTCGAGCGGGTGGATACGCGCACCGTGTTCTGCCAGTGCAAGCCGTACCCGCATATGCTGGACGTGGTTAAAAAGCAGCCGACCTTCACCATGGAATCGGTTGCGGGAACGATGATCGGCTTCCGCACCCCGGTGTACATGCAAGGTGTGAATGTTGCGGGCTACCACCTGCACTTCCTGTCCGAGGACCACCGGCGTGGTGGGCATGTGACCGAATACAAAATTGTCAGGGGTGTGCTTGAAGTTGCCACCATTTCCGACCTTCAGGTGCAACTGCCGCGCACAAGGCAGTTTGCGCAGGCCAACCTGAACCCCGAAAGCCTGAGTGAAGCCATTCGCATTGCCGAAGGGGGCTGAAGCCCTTCTGGCCTGACCTGAACTTTTGTTTTGAACCGCACGGGGTTGTCGCGCGTCTTTTTTCCTGCAATCCCGCCTGACCAAAGGCTTTTTCCATAATGACCAAAATGGCGGACACCACTGCGCAATGCGGTGCGGAGCTTATTGTCAAAAATCTGGAAGCGCATGGCATTACCCATGTGTTTGGTATTCCCGGCGCCAAGGTGGACCGCCTGTTTGACGCGCTGGTCGATTCCCCGATCGAGACGGTGGTCACCCGGCATGAGCAGAACGCCGCCTTTATCGCCGGTGGCCTTGGCCGCATAACCGGCAAGGCCGGGGTGTGCATTGCAACGTCCGGGCCTGGTGCTTCCAACTTCATTACCGGGCTGGCGACCGCCAATTCCGAAGGGGACCCCGTGCTGGCCATTGGTGGGGCGGTCAAGCTGGCGGACCGGCTCAAGCTGACCCACCAGACCATGGACACGGTCAGCCTGTTCCGCCCCGTGACCAAATACAGCGTGGAACTGACCACCCCCACCGCCATTTCCGAAGTCATGGCCAACGCCTTCCGCTCTGCCGAAAGCGGGCGGCCGGGTGCGGCGTTTGTGAGCACGCCCATGGATGTTTTGTCCATGCCCGCCAACGCACCGGTCCTGGCCGACCGGCTGGCCCCGCGCATGGGGGGTGCTCCGGCCGATGTGGTGGCCGAGGCCGCGACACTGCTCAAAAAGGCCCGCCGCCCGGTCATGCTTTTGGGCATGCTGGCCAGCCGCCCCGACGTGGCCGAAGCCGTGCGCGCCTTTGTCAAACACACGGGTGTTCCGGTTGTGGGCACGTATCAGGCGGCGGGTGCTGTGTCCGAGGAGCTGGTGGACCGTTTTGGCGGGCGTATTGGCCTGTTTCGCAACCAGCATGGAGACCAGTTGCTGCATGAGGCAGATGTGGTGGTGGCCGTGGGCTACAACCCGGTGGAATATGACCCGTGGCTGTGGAACGTGAATGACGCACGCCAGATTATCAATATCGACATCGTGGCCGCTGAACTGGACAACGCCTTTGTTCCCGCCATTGAACTGATAGGCGATATCGGCCTCAGCCTGGCCGGGCTGGGCCAGAAGGCCGGTGGGCTTGAGCGCGCACCAGAGCTCGAAGCCGTGCTGGAAGGGTATAAAAAGGCCCGCAGCACCGCTCTGCTCAACGCGCGCAGCAGTAGCAACACCGCCGTGCACCCGCTCCAGATCGTGCGCGAACTGGAACAGTTTGTAACCCCGGACATGACCCTGTGCCTGGACATGGGCACTTTCCACATCTGGCTCGCACGCTACCTGCTCTCCTTCCGGGCCCGTCAGGTGCTTATCAGCAACGGGCAGCAGACCATGGGGGTGGGCCTGCCATGGGGCATTGCGGCCAGCCTTGTGACCCCCTCGCAAAAAGTTGTTTCAATTTCCGGCGATGGCGGATTCATGATGTCGAGCATGGAACTGGAAACAGCGGTACGCCTGAAGTGCAACCTCATCCACATGGTCTGGATCGACCAAGCCTACAATATGGTTGAAATTCAGGAACAGAAAAAATACGGCCGGGGTTCTGGCGTGCATTTTGGACCCATTGATTTTGCCAAATATGCGCAGGCCTGCGGGGCAAAAGGCATGACAGCCACAACCGAGGACGGGGTGCGCCAGGCCCTGCGCGAGGCAATGGACGTGGAAGGCCCGGTGGTTATTGCCGTGCCGGTTGATTATTCGCACAACCACCTGCTCATGCAGCCTCTGGCGCAACTGGGTGAAACCACGGCGGCAGCCTGAGGCAAGAACTGCGCTTGACGCAGAACAGGTTCTATTGCTGTCATCCGCTCCATCCGTTTCATTAGCGCGACAATGTTGTTATAACACTACAGCACGGCGCTACTGGCGGATGGAGCAAAGGAGGCAGGCGCACTGCCTTTTTTCTTCCATGGCGCGGCAACGCAGAATGAAAGAGAACAAGAATGCAGATGCCCGAACCAAGTCAGGCCATTATAAGCCAGCGCGATGCCCTGGCCCAGGGCCTGCGCCAGATCGTGGGGAAAGACTGGGTCATTTCCGACGATGCGCAGCGCAGGCCATACCAGTGCGATGGCATTACCGCCTACATGGCCATGCCGCTGCTGGTGGTGCTGCCCGGCTCCGCCGCCGAGGTGCAGGCTGTTCTGCGTTTTTGTAACGACAGGGGCGTCAAAATCGTGCCGCGCGGTTCGGGCACGTCGCTCTCGGGCGGGGCCTTGCCGCTTGAAGATGGCGTGCTGCTCGTTACCTCGCGCCTGTGCAATGTTCTGGCGGTGGATGAGCGCAACCGTGTGGCGCGTGTGCAGCCCGGTGTGCCCAACATCAAAATTAGCGAAGCCGTCAGCCATCTGGGCCTGTGCTACATGCCCGACCCGTCCAGCCAGCTGATTTCCACCATTGGTGGCAACGTGGCCGAAAACGCAGGCGGCGTGCACTGCCTTAAATACGGCGTGACCGCCAACCATATTCTGGGCATGCAGGCCGTGCTGATGACCGGCGAAATGCTCGAACTCGGCGGCGCCTACCTGGGTGCTGCCGAAGGCGAGCTGGACCTTATGGGCGTGCTGACCGGCTCCGAAGGGCTTTTGGCCGTGGTGACCGAAATTGCCGTGCGGCTGGAGCCCGTGCCCGAGGTGGCGCGCGTGATTTCCATGAGCTTTGCCTCCGTGGAGGAAGCATGCGCGTGCGTGGGGGCCATTATTGGCGTGGGTGTCATTCCCGCGGGGCTGGAGTTCATGGACCGCAAGGTGCTTGATGCGGTCTCCGTTCTCATCAAGGAAAAATTCGATGACCGCACGGCAGCCCTCCTGCTGTGCGAACTCGACGGCACGGCGGTGGAGGTGGACGCGCTTGTGGGCGTGGTCAGCGATGTGGCGCGCGGCCAGGGGGCGATCGAGCTCAAGGTCAGTACCACGGAGGAAGAGCGCCAGCGCATATGGAGCAGCCGCAAGCTGGCGTTTTCCGCCATTGGCAAGCTCTGCCCGGACTATTACTGCACGGATGGCACAATCCCGCGCAACAAACTGCCCGAAGTGCTGAACAAGATGGCGGACATGTCCAAAAAATACGGGCTGGACTACGCCAACTGCTTCCACGCGGGGGATGGCAATCTGCATCCCATCATCATGTATGATGCGTCCAAGCCGGGAGACCTGGAAAAAGCCGAGGAATTCGGGGCCGACGTGCTGATCGCCTGCGTGGATGCGGGCGGGGTGCTCAGCGGTGAGCACGGCATTGGCGTGGAAAAGCGCGACCTGATGACCCACCAGTTTACCGAAATCGACTTGCAGCAGCAGCAGATGGTCAAATGCGCGTTTGACCCCAAGGACCTGCTCAATCCGGGCAAGATGTTCCCCACCCTGTGCCGCTGCGCGGAATTCGGGCGGATGCATGTGCATAACGGCAATCTGCGTTTTGCGGATATTCCGCGTTTCTGATCCTGGTAGGGCATTGCAAGCATGACAGACATACAAACCACGGCATCCATGCGTCCTGCCACCACACAGGACGTTGCGGATATTCTTATGGACGCGGCCAGCAAGGGCGAACCCCTGGTGGTGCGGGGCAACGGCACCCGTGCGGGGCTTGGCAACCCGGTTGCGGCTTTGCGCGTGCTGGAACTGGGGGGGCTGGACCAGATTGATTTTTACGACCCCGATGACCTGGTCATCCGCGCAGGCGTTGGCGCTACGCTGGACAATATCGAGCAGGTTCTGGCGCAAAAGGGGCAGTACCTCCCGTTTGAACCCCCACGCTATGCCGGGCTGTACGGCACCGATGGCGCGCGCTGCACGCTGGGGGGGGCGGTCTCCACCGCCCTGTCCGGGCCGCGGCGGATTTTAACCGGCGCGGTGCGGGACTTTGTTCTGGGTGTCGAGGGCGTGAATGGCCAGGGCGATGTGTTCAAGGCCGGTGGCCGCACCATGAAGAATGTCACGGGCTACGACATCAGTAAGCTGGTCACAGGGGCCAACGGCACGCTGGCGGCCCTGACAACCCTGACCATCAAGGTGCTGCCCGCCCCACGGGCGGAGGTCACGCTGGTGCTGCCCGCCGCCACACTGGAGGAGGACGTGGCCCTGTTCGCCAGAATACGCGCGCTTCCGCTGGGTGTTGGCGGGCTGGCCCGCCGGGTCAGCCCCACGGGTGCGTGCGAGGTGCTGGTGCGCGTGGAAGGGACCGTGCCCGGTGTTGCGGGCAACCAGCAGGTGCTGGGTGGCCTGCTGGCCACGCGCGGGAGCATGGAGGTGCTGGAGCAGCAGGCAAGCCAGGCCCTGTGGGCCGGTGTGCGTGAACTGGACTGCCTGAACGCCAGACCCGACGACCTGGTCTGGCGCGTCAACCTGCCCGCGACCACCATGCCCGCCTTTGTGGCGCAGGCCCGCAAGGCTGGCTGCATCAACCGCTTTTTTGTGGACTGGGCGGGGGGCGTGGTGTTTTCCACCATGCGCGGTGTTCAACCCGAGGTGGACACGCTGCGTTACCGCAAGATGGCCGAGCAGGCTGGTGCGCGGGCCACTTTGCTGCGTGCGCCAGATGCGGTGCGCGCGCAGTTTGGCGCGTTCCCTCCCGTAAGTGCCGGTGTGGCCGCCCTGGCCGCGCGCACGCGCACAGCCTTTGACCCGGCGGGGATTCTCAACCCCGGCCGCATGACCGTTCAGGCATAGGAGACGCCCCAATGCTCAGCCATATTCCCCAGGCCGCGCTGGATGCGGACCCGAACGTGCAACTGGCCAAGGACATTATTGGCAATTGCGTGCATTGCGGCGTGTGCCTCTCGCGCTGCCCCACCTACGCGGTAAAGCATGAGGAAAACGACAGCCCGCGTGGCCGTATTTTCCTCATGAAGGACATGTACGAAAAAGGCGGCGTGCCAGACGCCAGAACGGTCGAACATCTCGACCGCTGCCTGACCTGCCTTGCGTGCGAGGCCATCTGCCCCTCGGGCGTGGAATATTCCAAACTCATAGCCCACGGGCGCGAATATGTGGAGGAGCACTACAGGCGCCCCCTCTTCCAGCGCGCCGTGCGCGAACTGCTGGTCCGCCTTATTCCCAACGCCCGCCTGTTCCGCCTTGCCATTTTTGGCGGGCGCATGGGGCGGCCTTTCCGTGGCCTGTTCTCGGGCACTCTGCGCGCCATGCTGGACATGGTGCCAACCACGCCCCTGCCAGCGCCAAGCCCTGTGGACCGGCCCCAGACATTCCTGCCCACCCCGGTGGACGGGCAGGCGGTCAAGCCGCGCAAGCGTGTGGCCCTGCTCAATGGCTGCGTGCAGACCGTGCTGGACACCGCCATTAACGAGGCCACAATCCGCCTGCTCCGTCGCCATGGGGTAGAGGTTGTGGTGGCCGCGGGCTCGGGCTGCTGTGGAGCGCCCGCCGAGCATATGGGGGACGAGGCGCAGGCCCTGCCGCTGGTCAAGGCCAATATTGACGCATGGCTGCGTGAGGCCGATGGCCCGGATGGGTTGGACGCCATTGTCATCAACACATCAGGCTGTGGCACGTCCATCAAGGCGTATGGCCATGCGCTCCGGCTGGACCCGGCCTGGGCGGACAAGGCCGCGCGTGTGTCCGCCATGGCGCGCGACATTACCGAGTTCATGGTGGAATTGGGGTTGCAGGAGCCCACAATCCCCACCGGGCTGCGCGTGGTGTACCACTCCGCGTGCTCCATGCAGCACGGCCAGCGGATTGTGAACCAGCCCAAGGACCTGCTGCGCGAAGCAGGCTTTACCGTGCTGGATGTGCCCGAGGGCTACCTGTGTTGCGGCTCGGCGGGCACATACAACCTGCTCCAGCCCGACATCGCCAACGAGCTGAAGGAACGCAAGCTGCGCAACATCCGCTCTGTGCACGCCCAGATTGCCGCCAGCGGCAACATTGGCTGCATGACCCAGCTTGCAGGGGAGGCGGGCCTGCCGTTTGTCCATACCGTGGAACTGCTGGACTGGGCCACGGGTGGGCCTGAGCCTGCGGGCATTAAAGGCCACAGGCTGGCGGCGGAATAGGCCACCAGTGGCTGGGCCGCCCGCCATGCGCGTGGCCCATCCGGGGGCCGGGCAAGACGGCGGGCGTAGAGGCAAGGCGCGCAACAGCGCAGGGGAGCACAGGGCATGTCAGGCATAACAGGGGTGGATGCAGCGGGCGGGCGGTTGCGCCGTGGGGCCGCCGTGCTGCTGGAGGTGCTGCGCAGCGAGGGGGTCGATTACATTTTTGGCAACCCCGGCACCACCGAACTCCCGCTGATAGACGCCTTGCTGGAAGTGCCCAACGTGCATTACGTGCTGGGGCTACAGGAGGCCAGTGTGGTGGCCATGGCCGATGGCTACGCGCAGGCCGCGCGCAGGCCGGGCTTCCTCAACCTGCACACGGCGGGGGGGCTTGGGCATGGGCTGGGCAACCTGCTCAATGCCAGTGTCTCCCAGACCCCGCTGGTCGTAACCGCCGGGCAGCAGGATTCGCGCCATACCATTTCCGACCCGCTGCTGTTTGGTGATCTGGTGCAGATCGCCCGCCCCGCGGTCAAATGGGCGCAGGAAGTGGCCCATGCCGACCAGTTGCCTGTGCTGCTGCGCCGCGCCTTCCACGATTCCACGGCAGCCCCCAGCGGGCCTGTGTTCCTCTCCCTACCCATGGATGTCATGGAGGAGTTGAGTGCTGTGGATATTGGCGCGCCCTCGCAGATCAACCGGCAGGCCGTGGCTGGAGGCCTGCCCGAGCTTGCACGCGCGCTGGCGGGCATTGCGCCAGGCAGGCTTGCCATTATCGCGGGGGACGAGGTGTACGGCTCCGATGCCGCAGCCGAGGTTGCCGCCGTGGCCGAGTGCCTTGGTGCGCCGGTTTACGGTTCTTCCTGGCCATCGCGTATTCCCTTCGCCACGGCGCATCCGCTGTGGTGTGGCAACCTGCCCACGCAGGCCACCGCCATTGCGCAGACCCTGGGCGCGTATGACGCCATTTTCGCCCTTGGCGGCAAATCGCTCATTACCATTCTCTACACCGAAGGCCCGGCCCTGCCGCCAAACTGCACGGTGTATCAGATGTCGTCCGATGTGCGTGACCTTGGGCGCACGTTCTGGACCCCGCTTTCGGTCGTGGGGGACGTGCGGGCCTCACTACAGGCCCTGCTGCCCGAACTGCGCGCATGCACGCAGGCCAACGCACAGGCGTACAGTGCCGCGGGCGCGCGCGTGGTCACCGGACGCCAGCGCCACAAGGCGCAGGCCAGGGCGGATGTGCTGACCCACCGCAGTGACGCGGTCATCCACCCCAGCGTTGCCGCATGGGAGGTGGTGCGCGCCATAGGCCCGGATATTGCCATTGTGGACGAGGCCATAGCCACCTCTTCCGATGTACGCCTGTTCTTGGATAGCGCGTGGCCGGCCCAGTATTCCTTCCTACGCGGGGGAGCCCTCGGGTGGGGCATGCCCGCAGCGGTTGGGGCGTCCCTTGGCCTTGGGCGTGCGCGCGTGGTCTCGCTCGTGGGGGATGGGGCGGCACTGTATTCGCCACAGGCGCTGTGGACCGCGGCCCACGAAAAGCTGCCTGTTACTTTTGTCGTCATGAACAATCAGGAGTACAACGTGCTCAAGAACTTCATGCGGCAGCAAAAAGATTATATTTCCGCGCGGGAGGGCACGTATCCGGCCATGGATATTGTCAACCCGAGCATAGACTATCAGGCGCTTGCCCGTTCCATGGGAGTGCCCTCCATCAAAGTGACGCGGGCGGGTGACATCGCCTCCGCACTGGAGGCGGCCTTGGCAACTGATGGCCCATCTTTAGTGGAAATTGTGATTGCGGCGAGCTGATGAGGCTCGCCTCCTTACCGGGGGTGCGTATGAAAATCGGGTTGTTTATTCCCTGTTATATTGACGCGTTTTATCCAAACGCGGGGATTGCCACGCTGGAACTGCTGGAAAAGCTGGGCCAGGACGTGGACTACCCCATGAACCAGACCTGCTGTGGCCAGCCCATGGCCAATTCGGGCTGCAACAAGGATGCGGCGGCGGCTGAGGCCCTGTTTGTCAAAAACTTTGCCAAATACGACGTCATTGTCATGCCCTCGGGCAGTTGCACGCACCATGTGCGCGACAATTTTGACGCAATCGAACAGACGGATGAAGTCCGCCACGTGCGTGAAAACACGTTTGAACTGGTCGAGTTTTTGCATGACGTGCTCAAGGTGGAGGACTTCCCCTGGGCGGAGTTCCCCCACAAGGTGGGCCTGCATAACAGTTGCGGCACGCTGCGCGCATTGCGCACGGCCAGCATGTCCGAACTGGGCGAGCCGTTTTTTTCCAAACCCATGGACCTGCTCAACAAGGTTCGGGGCATTTCCTTTGCCACACCCAAAAGGCCGGATGAATGTTGCGGCTTTGGCGGCACCTTCTCGGTTACGGAGGAGGCGGTTTCGGCCAAGATGGGCGCGGACAAGGTGCGTGACCACCACCAGGCGGGCGCCGAGTACATTGTTTCGGCCGATACGTCATGCATGATGCACCAGCAAGGCTGCGCGGAGCGGGCGGGTGTGCCCATCCGCTTCATTCATATTGCTGAAATTCTGAATGGAGCGCGGGAATGAAAGTCAAACCTGTCAACCACGCCAAGGCGGCCGAAGCGTTTATTGAAGACACCGCCCACATGGACTTCCATGACGAGCGGCTGTGGGACCTGCGGCAAAAGCGCGATGAGCAGATGCACCTCCTGCCCGAATGGCAGGACCTGCGCGCGCGTGCCTCCGCCATCAAGGAACACACGCTGGCCAACCTGCCCGAATACCTGGAGCAGTTCGAGACCAATGCCAAAAAGAACGGGATTCACGTTCACTGGGCGGCCGATGGGGCCGAACATAACCGCATAGTCGGCGAAATTCTGGAAAAACACGGCGCCAAATCGCTCATCAAGAGCAAATCCATGGTGACCGAAGAATGTTGCATGCGCGAGTATCTGGAGCCACGCGGCGTTGTGGTGACCGAAACCGACCTGGGTGAGCGCATCCAGCAGCTGGACAACCAGATGCCCAGCCACATTGTGGTGCCAGCCGTGCACAAGCTGATCCCCGATGTGGCTAAGATCTTTGCCGAGCACTACCACACGGACCCCAACGACAACAGTGCGCAGTCCCTTGCGTGGCAGCAGCGCCTTGCGGCCCGCCCGGTCATTCTGTCCGCCGATGCGGGCATGACGGGGGGCAACTTTGTGGTGGCCGAGACCGGCTCCTTCGTGGTCTGCACCAACGAGGGCAATGCCGACCTGAGTGCTACCGTGCCCGGCCTGCACATCGCCACGATCGGGATCGAACGGCTGGTGCCGCGCATGGCCGACATGGGCGTGTTCATTCGCATGCTCTCCCGCTCGGCCCTTGGCTCGCCCATTACGCAGTACACAACGCATTTTCGTGGCCCGCAGAAGGGGAGCGAAATGCATGTGGTGCTGGTCGATAACGGGCGTTCGCACCGTTTGGGCATGGAGGACTTCTGGACCTCGCTCAAATGTATCCGCTGTGGCGCGTGCATGAACACCTGCCCGGTGTATCGCCGCTCGGGTGGCCTGTCCTATGGTGCGGTGTATTCCGGCCCCATTGGCGCGATTATTGACCCCACCTTTAACGAGCGCAAATACAGCACGCTGCCCTTTGCCTCGACCATGAACGGTAGTTGCACCAATGTGTGCCCGGTCAAGATCAACATCCACGAGCAGCTTTACAAATGGCGCAGGGTTCTGGCCGAGCACCACGAACTGCCGTTTGTAAAGCGTGAGGTCATGCATATGGCGGGCAAGATCATGGGCCAGCCCACCCTGTACCGCGCGGCCATCAACAGCACCGAGGCGGCGCTGAGCACCATGCCGCGCTTTGTGCTGTATAACTGGCTGAACCCGTGGGGCAAGCACCGCGAACTGCCACACCCGGTCAAGCAGACATTCCATAGCTGGTACAAGCAGAACCGCCTGAAAACCAAAAAGAAGGAAGGGGAAGGCGCATGAGCCCCTCGCGCGATGCCATTCTGAGCCGCCTGCGCGACAACAGGCCGGACCCCAAGCCCTACCCGCTCCCCCCCGTTGCACGGCTGGGAGATATGGATAACGGGCAGGCAAGGTTTGAAAACAGCCTGCAAATTCTGGGTGGGCAGGTGCTCGAACGCCAGGAAGGGGACACACTGGCCACCGCCATTGCCCGCCGCTTCCCCGATTCCAAAATCATCTGTTCCGCCGTGCCCGACTTTGAAGGCACGATCCGTATAGAGGAACTGGGCACGCCCCAGCAGGCGGCCTCGGTGGATGTGCTGGTGGTGCGCGCCCCCTTTGGCATTGCGGAAATGGGGTCGATCTACCTGAGCGAGGCCCAGTTGAGTGACCTCAACTCCGCAGCCCATCTGACCCAGCATATCGTGGTCATTCTCTCGGCTAAAAACCTGACCGCCAACATGCACACCGCCTATATGGACCGCCCGGAGTTCCACACCGCCAAGTACGGTGTGCTCATGAGCGGGCCGTCTGCTACGGCGGATATTCAGGGCGTGCTGATCCGTGGCGCGCAGGGTGTGCGCACCCTCAGCGTGTGGTGGGAGGACTGACCCTACCCACTCCAGCGTCCTGCATGGACGGGTGATAAAAAAGGCCGGAGCGGCGTAAACCGCTCCGGCCTTTTTGTGTGTTCAGGGCATGTGGTGGCGCGGGGTCAGTCGCGCACGCGCTCGATCAGCGCGCCACATTTGGCCAGCTTGCGCTCCACGGCCTCGTACCCCCGGTCCAGGTGGTACACGCGGCTTAGAATGGTCTCGCCGTGGGCGGCAAGCCCTGCGAGAATGAGCGAGAACGAAGCCCGCAGGTCGGTCGCCATGACCGGTGCGCCAGACAGGCTGTGCACGCCACGGATAATGGCGGAGGAGCCGTGCACGTTAATGCGCGCACCCATGCGGTTGAGTTCGGGCACATGCATGAACCGGTTTTCAAAAATGGTTTCGGTAATCATGGATGCGCCCTCGGCCACCGAGAGCAGGGCCATGAACTGGGCCTGCATGTCGGTCGGGAAGCCGGGGTAGGGCTCGGTCATGATGTCGATCCCGCGCAAGGCTCCCGTGCGGCGCACACGCATGGTGTCTCCATCTTGGGAGACTTCGACCCCACATTCCTCCAGGGCGCGCACAACAGCGCCCAGGTGGTCCATCTGCCCGCCTACCAGCCGCAGGTCGCCCCCGGTAATGGCGGCCGCACAGGCATAGGTGCCACATTCGATCCGGTCGGGCATGATGCGGTGTTCGGCCCCGTGCAGGGCCTCCACGCCATCAATCAGGATCGCGGAACTGCCAGCCCCGGTAATGCGTGCCCCCATGGCGTTCAGGCAGTTGGCCAGGTCCACCATTTCGGGCTCGCGGGCGGCGTTGATAATCTCGGTTTTGCCCTGGGCCAGGGTTGCCGCCATCATCAGGTTTTCAGTGGCCCCCACGGAGGCGAAGGGCAGAATAATGCGCTCACCCTTGAGCCCCTTGGGCGCGCGGGCGTTGATGTAGCCGTTCTCCAGCGTAATCTCCGCCCCCAGTGTTTCCAGCCCCTTCAGGTGCAGGTCCACGGGCCGGGTGCCAATGGCGCACCCGCCGGGGAGGGAGACGCGTGCTTCCCCGCAGCGGGCCAGCAGGGGGCCAAGGACGAGAATGGACGCACGCATCTTGGAGACAATGTCGTATGGGGCTTCGGTGTTGGTAATTTCCCCCCCGACCGACAGGGTGGAGCCATCGCCCACCACGTCACGCACTTCCAGCCCGTGCTGCTCCAGCAGGGTGCGCATGGTGGCAATGTCTGCAATATGGGGCACGTTGGTCAGCACAAGCCGCTCGGAGGTCAAAAGCCCCGCCACCAGCAGCTTGAGGCCCGCGTTCTTGGCGCCACCAATGGTAATTTCCCCGTGCAGGGGGCGTCCACCGCGAATGACAAAATGGTCCATGGCGTTACATCCGGGGCGTGGCAACGCCACGCTGGCCCATATATTTGCCCGCACGGTCGGCGTAGCTGACCTCACACGGGGAATCGCCCTTGAAGAACAGGAACTGGCAAATGCCCTCGTTGGCGTAAATGCGTGCGGGCAGGGGCGTTGTGTTGCTGATCTCGATGGTCACCTGCCCTTCCCATTCGGGTTCAAGCGGGGTCACGTTGACAATAATGCCGCACCGCGCATAGGTGGACTTGCCAAGGCAGACCACCAGAACATCCCGCGGGATACGGAAGTATTCAATGGTGTGGGCCAGAACAAAGCTGTTGGGCGGAATAATGCACTCATCAGCTTTGCGGGACACAAAACCTTCGGGGCTGAAGTTCTTGGGGTCCACGATGGCGTTATTCACATCCGTAAAAATACGGAAGTCATCGGCCACGCGGGCGTCATACCCGTAGGAGGACAGGCCGTAGGAAATAACGCCTTCGCGCTTCTGGTTTTCCACAAACGGTTCGATCATGCCGTGATCGTTCGCCATCTGGCGGATCCATGTGTCGGGCATGATGGGCTTGTCTTGCTGTCTCCATTTGCGTTTTTCTTTG
>CALCDN010000262.1 GCA_937900755.1 uncultured Acetobacter sp.
CAGGCCCTGGTCTCGGGCAAGATCGATGCATATGTGGCGGGTGTCCTGCCTTTGCGGCAGGCACGTGCCCTCTCCTGGCACGCGGGTCGGGCAGTTGCTGGTTGATATTGCCAGGCAGGATGCAGGCTTTACCCCCCAGCAGTTCCTTGTAAGCGTGCAGACCGTGTTTGCGCAGGTTGTGGAAGCCTATGCGCAGGGCAACCGCGATGTGCTCAAGACCTACCTGACCCCTGCGGTCTATGCCTCGTTTGATGCCGCCATAACCGTGCGTGAAGCCGCGGAGCAGAAGCAGCGGACCGAAATCAAGGCCGTACGCTCACTGGCGATCGAGGATGTGCGGCTGACGCAACTGGATGTCGGGTTGGGTGCGGCTGTTGATGTGCGTATTGTCTCCGACCAGATCAGCCTGGTGGAAGATCAGGCCGGGCAGCCTGTAACCGGCACGGATGCCGTGACCGAGTTTTCCGACCTGTGGACGCTGGAGCGCTTGTTGGGCGTGGCTGGCAGTGGCTGGCGTCTTGCGGCGGCGCGCAGTGCGTGAGTGCGCGCATGCCCGAGGAGGGGCCAGCAACGCCTTCCGTACGGGCAAAACGCTATAGGGTTGGCCGCCAGGACATAGTTCTGGGTGACTGCCTGCGGGCATTGCGGCGCATGCAGGCCGAAAGCGTGGATGTGATTGTTACGTCCCCACCCTATAATATTGGTCTGTCCTACCGCAGTTATCCCGACCGGCGCGAAGAGAACGATTATCTGGACTGGATGGTGCGTGTCGCCACCCAGTTGCAGCGTGTGCTCAAGCCGGACGGCTCGTTTTTTCTGAACATTTCGGGCTCGTCCGCCCTGCCCTGGCTGCCGTTTGAACTGGCGGTGCGGTTGCGGGAACTGTTCGTGCTGCAAAACCATATTTCATGGGTCAAGTCCATTTCGGTGGGGGAGGACAGCTTTGGCCACTTCAAACCCATGAACAGCCAGCGGTACCTGCACCGTGGGCATGAACATCTTTTTCACTTCACCCTTGGCGGGGATGTGCACTTGGACCGGCTGGGCGCGGGGGTCCCCTACAAGGACAAAACCAATATTGCCCGCCGTGGCCACCGGCAGGACCGCCGCTGCCGGGGCGATGCGTGGTTTATCCCCTACGAGACCGTGCGGGGGCGGGCGGAAAAGTTTGACCACCCCGGTACCTTTCCCATAGCCCTGCCCGAACAGTGTATTCTGCTTCACGGCAAGCAGAAAGGCCGCGTGCTTGACCCGTTCATGGGTACGGGCACCACCTTGCTGGCGGCCCAACGCCTTGGGTGTAGCGGCATGGGCATGGAAATAGACGCCGAATACGTGGCCATAGCCCGCGCACGGCTTATGCATGATCTGGTGAACAGCCCCCTCGCCTGATCGGTTTTATCTATTATTACGATAAAAATAATCGCTTTGACATTTTGATGTGCATCAAACACAACAAGCTCAAGAATGAATAAAACAGATAAGAGAAAGAAATATAACCGGGGGATCGGGGTTTGAAACGTATATTAGTCTCTTTGGCGGGCGCGGGATTGCTGGCATATGGTGGTACAGTTGCATTTTTGCAGCATTACGACCATGTAACGGCAACGGAACTGGTGGCGAAATCACCAACATATAAAGACCCCGTTGCACTGGCTGCATTTAATGCACTGAATGAAGCGCGCTGCGATTACTGCCATGCGACAGGTCGTGACCTGCCATTTTACTTCCGTTTGCCCGTGGTGAACACCATTATGGAAAAGGACCTTCACGAGGGTCTGCGCCATTTCCGTATTGAGCCTGTGCTGCATGCATTTGAACACGGTACGCCGCCATCGGAGGAGGAGCTGTCACGGATTGAGGAAGTCATCGTGCAGAACCGTATGCCGCCCGCGCAGTACCTGCTGCTGCACTGGCATGCGCATCTGTCCAATACCGAGCGGCAGGCCATTCTGGCATGGGTGCAGCAGACCCGGCGGAAATACTACGCCAATACGGGTGCGACCGAGGCATTGGCTGCCGAGCCCGTACGCCCCGTGCCCGAAAGCGTGGACGTGGACCCTGTAAAGGTAGCGCTGGGCAAGAAGCTGTTTTTTGATAAAAAACTCTCAGGGGACAATACGCTCAACTGCGCCAGCTGCCATGGGCTGGACACGGGGGGTGTGGATCATCTGGTTACTGCAACAGGGATTGGTGGCCAGAAAGGCCCGATTAACGTGCCGACCGTGTATGACGCCTATTTCAAAATCGCCCAGTTCTGGAACGCCCGCGCACCTGACCTTGCGGCACAGGCGGCAGGGCCGGTTATGAACCCGGTGGAAATGGGCTCGCACGACTGGTCCCAAGTTGCGGCAAAGCTGGCGGGTGACCCCGATTATACAGCCATGTTCAAGGCAGCCTTTGGGCCGGATGTGCAGGTTGGCGAGCAGAGCATTACGCAGGCCATAGCCGAGTTTGAAAAAACCCTGATCACCCCGGACAGCCCGTTTGATGAATACCTCAAGGGCAAGGAAGATGCGATTAGCGCGCAGGCCAAGCGCGGCTATGAGCGGTTCAAGGCCATTGGCTGCTCGGGTTGCCACAGTGGCATAGGTGTTGGCGGCGGTGGTTACGAGGTCATGGGGCTGGAGGCGAATTACTTCAAGGACCGTGGTGGCAAGGAAACCGATGCCGATGCCGGTATTTACGCCATCAGCCACAAGACGGCGGACCAGAACCGCTTTGTGGTGCCTACCTTGCGCAATATTGCCCTGTCGGCGCCCTATTTCCATGACGGCAGCGTAAAAACACTGGACGAGGCCGTACGCAAAATGGCGCATTACCAGACGCCAGACAGCAACTCCTCCGATCAGGACGTGGCGGATATCGTGGCGTTCCTGCAAAGCCTGACCGGCAAGTATGATGGCCATGACCTGACGGATATCAAACAGTAAAACAGGCGCATATGGGGCGGGCGTCTTTGCGGGCGCTCGCTTTCTTTGCTTGAACAACGGCTTGTTCGCGGGTGATAAAGCCTGTCGGGCAAGCCGTTCGTGTTTGCGCTGGACCGTTGCGCGGGCCAGATCGGTTGGAACAGAGCACGGTGGGTAACAGGGTGGTTAAGAGGCGGCGACAGTTACAGGAGGCGGAAAAGCAGCTCTGGGCGCTGGTGGTGCGCGATGTTGCCCCCCTGACCAGCGCAAGCCTTGTGCCCCCTGCGGCGGATGCGCCCTTTAGGGTGGATGGCCCTGTTATTCCGGTGGCTGTTCAGGCCATTCCGCAAAAAAACTATAAAAAAAACCCGCCTCGGGTCAGCCCGGCGGGCAGTCTGCTGTGGACGGAGCCGCCACTGGTGGCACGTGCCCCGGCATCCCCCCCCATAACATTACAGCGTACACCCCCCATTGCGGAAAAAATTGGCCAGCGCCAACCCGGGGTGGATGACTATAGCTGGCGCCGTTTTCACCAGGGGGACATGCGGGTGGAAAAGCGGCTCGACCTGCACGGCATGGTGGCGCAGGAAGCCTATATGTGCCTGATGGAGTTCATGGATGTTGCCACCCGCCGGGGGCTACGCTGCGTGGAAATCATTACAGGGCTGGGTACAGGCCAGGAAGGCGGTATTCTGCGGCGCGAGCTACCGCACTGGCTGGAAAAGCCGGAAATACGCTCCCGTATTCTGGGGCTGGCCTACCCGCATATGGGGAACAAGGGGTCTGTCCGGGTTTTATTGCGCAGGCGCGGGTAGCAGGGGCTGTGCTGCGGGCAATGCGCTTCTCCAGCGCGGCAGGTTGAGTGCCAGCCAGCGGCGCAGCGCCAGCCCCACATTAACATCGGGCATGGTCATGCCGTAATAGGCAATGCACTTTGCACCCGACAGGACAGTCTGCCCATTGGCCAGCGCGATCTGTTGCAGGCTCAGCTTGCCAGCACAGGTTTCCGCCGCATGGCGCCAGCGCGCAACTTTGGCTGGTGGGGTCAGCAGGGGCAGCACCAGTGCCGCCTTGAGGCTGGCGGCAGAGGCAATGGCCTGCCATGCCAAGGGCAGAAAAGCCGGGGTGGATGTCCTGCGCTCACGGAGCAGAATGGTCGGGAAGGTAGGCGGGAGCGCCAGGTCCACCGGGGTGGAGGTCTGCTGGGCGGGGGTGTTGAGGAAGAGCGGCGTGAACCCTTTGGGGTCCAGCATGGCCAGCCGGTCCTTGAGTGCGGCGTCCATGGGCAGTTGAATGGCATCCACCACTCCGCTGGTCAGGGCCGCCATGGCGGCGTCTGGCGTTGCGTACCCGCTCACAGGCAGGGGCCGCAGGGCCAGAAGGTCAAATGCCAGAAGGGTGGCCAGTTCCGGCCCGGTGGGGGTGGACACAGCAACACGGGTGGTTTTGCTGCTCAGAATAACGCCAAGCGAGCGGTGGAGGCTGACATGGCCAACAACCACGCTGGGCTGGCAGATTGTCAGCACTGGCAGCCAGCGCTGGTAGGCGTAATGGACGCGGCTGTCCCCGGTCATGGCAGCCATAAGGGCCGTGCCGGGTACCAGCAGCGTGCTGGACGCACTGCTCAACTGCTCCTGCGCATCAAACAGGTTGGCACCCGTCACCCCGTCCCACCCGGTGGTGAAGGATAACTCGAAGGGGGGCTGCCCCAGCTCCTCGGCCATGTCGGGGGCCAGTCGGCTGGCCCATGCGCCGCACGGTGTTTCCGCACTGCCAGCAACAATCAGCCTTGTTGTCTGGTCGGAGGTGGGGGTGGCCGCGGGGCCGACCAGAATGTCATCCGCCGCATGGGCCGTTGTGGTCGTTGCGGCCACACAGCCAAGGGCACCGCCCAGGAACAGGCGGCGGGACAGGGCAAGGCCTTGGTGTTGACGCGTCATTGAAGAGGCGGGGACAGGAGTGGACAAACACCAATAGCCTTCATTCTGAGTATCGCTGCTTTATACTAGGCGAAATTAACGGCAGAAACACGGCCATTTTATTACGGCCATTTAACTTCTGGGGGCATGCTCATCAAAATGGCCTCCGTGTTGCCCCCGGTCTTGAGCCCGAACAGCGTGCCACGGTCGTGCAGGAGGTTGAATTCCACGTAACGGCCACGGCGCACAAGCTGGGCGTCGCGCTGTTTCGGGGTCCATGCTTCCATCATGCGGCCACGCACAATGCGCGGAAAGGAGTCCAGAAAAGCCAGCCCCACATCTTTGGTGAAGGCAAAGTCCGCGTCCACGTTGCCGCTGTCCAGCCGGTCATAAAAAATGCCGCCAAGCCCGCGTGGTTCGTTGCGGTGGGGCAGGTAGAAGTACGTGTCGCACCATGCCTTGAAGCGGGGATAATACTCCGGGTCATGCGCGTTGCAGGCCTTGGCGAATGCCGCGTGGAAGGTGGCGGCGTCATCCTGGGCTTCCGCACTGGCGGGGAACATGGGGGTAATGTCGCCCCCGCCGCCAAACCAGCCCTGGGTTGTCATGATCATGCGGGTGTTGAAATGGGCTGCGGGAACAAGCGGGCTGCACATATGCGCGACCAGGCTGATGCCGGTGGCAAAAAAATGCGGGTTTTCGTCCGCTCCAGGTATGGTGGCCGCAAAATCGGGGGAGAACGTGCCTTCCACGGTGGAGACATTGACCCCCACCTTTTCAAAAACCCGGCCGCGCATCAGGCTCATCACGCCACCACCACCGGGGGTTCCATCCTCGTTCTGGCGGTCCCAGCTTTTGCGCTCGAAGCGGCCGGGGTGTTCGTGGCCGGGCAGGACCGGGCTGTTCTGTGCCGCGGCATCGGCCTCTATGGCTTCAAATGCTGTGCATATCCGGTCACGCAGAGTTTCAAACCATGCGCGGGCTGCTTCCTTGAGTAGGTCGTGCGAGGGAACAGAGGCGGGCTTGGCTGGCGTCATGTACAGGCTCTTTCCATACAGCTCTGCTGCCTGGGCAGGCAGAGAATCGGCTTTGGGTATTTTTTCAAGGGGTGCGCCTTAGGGCCGGTCATTGCAAGATCACCCGGTTCGTCGTTAAACGGAAACCATGTTCGCCAGGGCGGTGGATCATGGGGGAGGGTGCAATGGCTGGTAAACCAGCCTGCCAGAACGGGCAGGGCGCAAAGCCTATCGTGCGGGACCAGCTTGGCGCGCGTATTACGGCCTATGGCCGCCTGCCATTGCCTGCGGATTTGAACTGGCTGTGGACGGTGGGAGCCACGTTATGCGCCCTGCTGGCCCTTATGTTGCTGAGCGGACTAACCCTGACACTGGCCTACACGCCCGACGCGGAACTGGCCTTTGGCTCGGTCGAGGGGATCGAGCGACGCCTGCCTGCGGGCTGGCTGCTACGCGCCATGCACATGACGGGCGCGTCTTTTTTCATGCTGGCCCTGTATGTCCATCTGCTGCGCGGGCTGTACTACCGCTCCTACCAGCCGCCCCGCAGGGTCGTGTGGCTGAGCGGGTGCGTTCTGCTGGTCATGGCCATGGTAACCGCGTTTGCCGGGTACGTGCTGCCCTGGGGGCAGATGTCGTATTGGGGGGCGGATGTGGCGGGCAAGGCCGTAGGGGCGTTCCCCCTTGTTGGTAGCTGGCTGGAGGGCGTTTTTCTGGGCGGGGATACGCCGGGCACGCCAACCCTGCACCGCATGTTCACGCTGCATTTTGGGCTGGCGTTCCTGATCGTGGGGATGGTTGCAGGCCACATTGCCCATGTGCATGCGCGGGGGAGTTCCAGCCCTTCGGCCCGTCCGGCGGGGGTAACCGGGGTGTTGCCCTTCCACCCGTATTTTACGGTGCGGGACATGCTGGCCATTGTGCTGGTGGCCCTCGCTTTTGTCGGGGTGTTGTGCTTCTGGCCCGAAATTATTGCCGAGCCCGCCAATTACCGCCCGGCCAACCCGTTGCACACTCCGGCCGATATTGAGCCTGAATGGTATTTTCTGCCTTTTTACGGAATGATGCAGGCGGTGCCGTTCAAGCTGGCAGGGCTTTTGCTGTCCGGCGGTGCGGTGGCCATCCTGTTTGTCGTGCCATGGCTGGACCGTGCGGCGGGGGTGGGCTGTGGTGCGCCGGTTCTGGTGCGTGCCGGTGCGCTGGCCGTGCTGATCTGTGCGGCCGTGGCGACCTCCTGCGCGGGCCTGCACCACATGCAGGGGCACTGGCTGCTGGTGGCCCGGCTGGGCATGGTGGGGTATTACGCGTATTTTCTGGCCTATCTGCCCATGTCCGGGCGGCTGTGGCGGAGGGGGCGGGTATGATGCGCCAGCAGTTGGTGGCCATTGGGGCCGGTGTGCTGTGGGCGTGCGCGGCCGTGGCCCACCCTTTGGGGGGGGGTGGCCACCCCGCCCGCCCGCG
>CALCDN010000263.1 GCA_937900755.1 uncultured Acetobacter sp.
CCTATGCCCAGCCGCGCGATGGTTGGCTCATCCAGACGGGTCAGGTCATGGTTGCGAAATGTCACACTCCCCGTATCGGGCCGTGTCTTGCCGGTAATAATATCCATCATCGTTGTTTTGCCCGCCCCGTTCGGGCCGACAATGGCGCGCATCTCGTTCTGGCGCAGGCTCAGATTCAGACCGTTAATGGCTTTGAAGCCATCAAACGTGACACTGACATTCCGCACATCAAGCAATAACGGCTCTGTCATGCCTCGTTTCCTTCCGGGGTGGAGACTTCAGGAGTAACCTCTTCCGCTATATTCTGTGGGGCCACCTGCTTGCGGCGCAGCCCCATCAGGCCCTGTGGCAGAAACAGGGTTGTGCACAAAAACAGCAGGCCAAGGCCATAAAGCCAGAATTCTGGCAACCATGCGGTAAAGAGTGTCTTGCCAAGATTGACCATAACAGCCCCCATGACCGCACCGCTGAGCGTGCCACGCCCCCCCACAGCCACCCAGATGACTGATTCAATGGAATTGGCGGGAGCAAACTCGCCGGGGTTGATAATGCCGACCTGCGTTACATACAACGCGCCCCCAAGTCCTGCGATCATGGCGGAAAAAACCCAGACCAGAAGTTTGACCTGATCGGGGCGGTAGCCCAAAAACCGGGTCCGATTTTCCGCGTCCCGCACAGCTACCAGCAGGTTGCCAAAGCGCCCCCCCACAACAAGACGGGAAAGCAGCAGGGCGGCGGCCAGAACACTCCCGGTAACAAACAGCAAGGCGGCACGGGTTACGGGCGTGTGCAGGTCCGCTCCCAGAATATCCTTGAAATCCGTCAGCCCGTTATTGCCGCCAAAGCCAAGACCATTCTGGAAAAAGGCCAGCATGAGCGCATATGTCAGCGCCTGGGTGATGATGGACAGGTAAACCCCTGAAACACGGGAGCGAAAAGCCAACCAGCCAAACACTCCCGCCAGCACGCCCGGCACAATCAGAACAAGCAGCATGGCCCAGGCGAAATGGTCCGTGCCCCACCAATACCACGGGAGCCTGGTCCATGAGAGGAAGATCATGAAGTCCGGCAGGCTGGCATTGCCATACACACCCCGAGCCCCGATCTCACGCATCAAATACATGCCCATGGCGTATCCACCCAGGGCAAAAAAAGCGGCGTGGCCAAGCGTTAGAATACCCGCGAACCCCCAGACCAGATCAACCGCCAGAGCCAGCATGGCATAGGCCAGATATTTCCCCGCAAGCGAAACCACAAAGGCCGAAACATGCATGGGATTGGTCTGTGGCAGCAAACTGGCTCCTGCGAGCAGGGTTGCCGCGACAAAGACAAGGGCAGCCATGCGCAGCGCCCCCGAAAAGGGCAGCGCAGATGTGGCAAAAAGTCTGTTCATGACTCAACTCCTCGCCCACGTACCGGGAACATCCCCCTCGGGTGCCTTTGAATGTAGAGAATAACCAGCACCAGAATGGCGATTTTGGCGGAAACCGCGCCCACTGTGGGTTCGAGCACCTTCCCCCCCATGCCCAGCGCCATTGCCGCGGCAAGAGTGCCCCACAGGTTGCCCCCGCCGCCAAAAACCACGCCCATGAAGCTGTCTATGATGTAGGATTGCCCAAGGTTGGGGCTGACATTGTCTATCTGGCTGACGGCGACACCCGCCAGGCCGGCCAGGCCCGCGCCAAGCCCGAACGCCAGCGCATCCACACGTGGTGTGCGAATACCCATGAGTGCCGCCATGCGCCGGTTTTGCGTTACGGCCCGCATTTCCAACCCCAGAGCTGTGCGGCGGAGCACCAGCATAAGGCCCCCAAGCACGGCAAAGGCAAAAACCAGAATGGCCAGCCGGTTCAGGGTTATGTCCATGCCCCCCACCGAAACCGAGCCGGAAAGCCATGATGGCGTTTGCACCGCAATATTGGTGGGGCCAAAAATGGACCGGACGGCCTGCTGCAAAACAAGGGACAGGCCCCATGTCGCCAGCAGTGTTTCCAGCGGGCGTCCATACAGAAAACGGATCAGCCCCCGTTCGATCAGGACGCCAAGGGCGCCACACACACCAAATGCCACGGGAATGGCGACAAGAATGGAAACCGGCTCCAAGGCTGGCACAGTGCCCCGAATGGCCTGCTGCACCATCCATGTGACATAGGCGCCAATCATCATCAGTTCGCCATGGGCCATGTTAATCACGCCCATAACACCAAAGGTAATGGCAAGCCCTGTTGCGGCAAGCAGCAGAACCGACCCGTAGCTCAGACCATAAAACGCGTTCTGGAGCACATTCCAGACCCGCAGATGCCAGTCTATGTGGGCCACCGCATCCGCCGCCGCCTTGCGCACCCCCGGGGCCTCCACATCGGCTGCGGCCACGGCTGCCAGAAGACCACGCGCCTCCAGGCCGCCCACGGATTCAAGCGCCTTTACCGCCCCGATACGCGCGTCAACACTGCCCGCGCCCTCGGCCGGCTGGGCCAGAAGGGTGGCGGCGCGGGCACGCAAAAGATGGAGGTGAACCTGCGTGTTTTTCTCGCTCGCCAGCGCGTGGTCAAGCGCTGGCAAAAATGCGGGATCATGACGGACATAAAGAAGGTCCGCCGCCTTCTGCCGCTCCTGCGCCTGTGAAGAAGCGAGCGCCAGCTCCGCCTGAGCACTGGCAAGCGCCTTTCGTACACGGTTGTTCAGCTTTATGGGCTTTACGCCATCTGGTGGCGTGGCCACGGCCTGCCCGGTGCGGGCATCCGTGTATGTCTGGCCATGAACAATAAACAGCCCGCCTGCTGGCGCAAAGAACAGGGCATGCTGTTCCAGCGCCTCCAGAACGGTTACCGCCTGGGGGTTCCCCGAACCCGCAAGGCCAGTAATGGACGCACAGACCTGATCAAAGTCCCCACTTTCCAGCCCGGAAAAATCATCGGCCCGGGCAGGGGGCATGCCTGTCAGGGCCAGAGCCAGACAGCATGCCACACCCAGACAAAAGCGCTTGAAGTTATCCATGCCGTGCGCCAAGGCAGGATTTGCTGACCGTATTGTAGTTACCGCATGCAATGGGTTTTCTCCAGTCGCCTACAAGGTCTTTTGTTTCCGGCACCCATGGGGACCACGCCTGCCCCGGTACCAGCTGGGGTGTTTTCCACACAACACTGAACTGCCCATCATCCTGGATTTCGCCAATATAGACGGGTTTTGTCAGGTGGTGGTCCGGTAGCATTTCGGCAATGCCCCCTGTCAGGTTGGGCTGACGCACGCCAATCATGGCGTCAATCACCTTGTCATGGTCGGTCGTGCCCGCCTTTGTTACCGCCTGCACCCACATGTTGAAGCCGATGTAATGGGCTTCCATCGGGTCATTGGTGGTGCGCTTGGGGTTTTTTGTATATGCGTGCCACTGCTTGATAAAATTCTGGTTGGCGGGGGTGTCTATACTTTCAAAATAGTTCCACGCAGCAAGCTGGCCGACCAGCGGCTTGGTATCCATGCCCGCCAGTTCCTCTTCGCCCACGCTGAACGCCATGACCGGGATGTCCGTTGCGGAAATGCCCTGATTACCAAGCTCCTTGTAAAACGGCACATTGGCGTCCCCGTTAATGGTGGACACAACAGCCGTTTTTTTACCCGCGGACCCGAACGCCTTGATCTGGGAGACAATGGTCTGCCAGTCGGACTGCCCGAAAGGTGTGTAGTTGACCAGGATGTCTTCTTCCTTGATCCCCTTGGACTTCAGGTAGTTGACCAGGATCTGGTTGGTGGTGCGCGGATAGACGTAATCCGTCCCCACGAGGGCGAAGCGCTTGGCGCCCCCTCCGTCTTCGCTCAGCAGGTAATCCACCGCGGGAATGGCCTGCTGGTTGGGAGCCGCCCCTGTGTAAAAGATGTTCCGGCTACATTCCTGCCCCTCATACTGCACGGGGTAGAACAGAATACCGTTCAATTCCTCAAAAACCGGCAAGACAGACTTGCGCGAAACACTGGTCCAGCACCCGAACACGGCAGACGCTTTATCAACCGACAAAAGCTGGCGCGCCTTTTCCGCGAACAGGGGCCAGTTGGAAGCCGGGTCAACCACAACGGCCTGAAGCGGACGCCCCAGAAGCCCGCCCTTGCGGTTCTGTTCCTCTATGAGCATCAGCATGACATCTTTAAGCGTTGTTTCGCTGATCGCCATGGTGCCGGAGAGGGAGTGCAGGATACCCACCTTGATCGGCTCTCCCTTGGGAGCGGCGGCCAGTGCTACTCCGGGCCTGTAGGCAGCCCCCACCACGGCTGCGGAAGAGGCAAGGGCCAGACGCCCGAAAGCGCGGCGGGAAAGATTGAACGGAGTGACGGGCATGTGGAACGCTCCTGTTGCTGCTGCGCCCATTATCAACCCAAGGCAAAACAACTTCCCATACGCAATCCTGCGTATGGTTCATGTTGCTATATATGTAAGATCACTGAACAATCGTTCATACCGAACAGGACAGCGCCCCTTTGCCCACAGATACCAGTCGCCTGCGCATTGTGCGCACACGGCGCGCCTATAGTCGCTGGGCCGCCAACCAGACGTTCGAGGACTATGCCCTGCGGTTTACCGCTCGCACGGCCCGCACGACAACACCCATGCGCGCAGCGCTGACCGCCCTTGGCTCCATATCCTTCCTCGCGCTCGAAGCCATGGGGGGCACCCTTACGCTGGCTTTCGGGTTTGCCAATACCGCTGTTGCGATCGCGCTTGTCACCCTTGTCATTTTCTGTGTCAGCCTGCCGTTGTGCATTACCGCGGCCCGCGCGGGGCTGGATATTGACCTGCTGACGCGCGGCACGGGGTTTGGGTATATCGGGTCCACGATCACTTCGGTCATTTACGCCAGTTTCACGTTCATTTTTTTTGGTCTTGAAGCCGCAATACTGGCAGGCAGCCTGTATGCGCTGCTTGGCATGCCCCTCTGGCTGGCCTACCTTGTGTGCGCCGTTATCATTATTCCGCTGGTCACATGGGGCATTACCTTTATTGCCCGTTTCCAGATCGGGACCCAGCCCATATGGCTCGCCCTGAACCTGACCCCGCTCCTGGTCGTGTTGTTCAGCCATCCTGAATGGGTGCCACACTGGCTACACTTCCAGGGTCTCCTTGGCGGCACGGGTGGGCTCGACAGCGTGGCCATAGGCAGTGCCGCGTCCATCATGGTGGTGCTGGTCTGCCAAAGTGCGGAACAGATTGATTTTCTGCGCTTCCTGCCACCGCAGACCAAGCAGAACCGCCGCCAATGGTGGATCGCCCTTGTCCTGGGGGGGCCGGGCTGGGTTCTCATGGACGCGCTGAAAATTCTGGCGGGCTCGTTCCTGGCATGGGTTGTGCTGAACTCCGGCTTTTCTCCGCTGGAGGCGGTGCAGCCCGGCCTGATGTACCGGCTGGCATGGGGCACCTTTACCCCACCCGCGCTGGCAACCGGCCTGACACTGGCGCTGGTCATTCTCGCACAGGTCAAAATCAACATTACAAACGCCTATGCGGGATCCCTTGCCTGGTCGAACTTTTTTTCTCGCCTGACCCACACACATCCGGGCCGGGTTTTTTATGTGCTGTTCAATATCGCCATTTCGCTGCTGCTCATGGAACTGGGGCTTGTCAGCACAATTCAGACCGGCATCACCCTTTATGCCGTGCTGGCCTGTGCGTGGATCGGCGCCATTTTGGGGGATGTCATAATCTGCAAACCCCTTGGGTTGAGCCCGGCACTGGTTGACTTCAAACGTGCGGTTCTACCTGACCTGAACATTGTGGGCCTGGGCGCATGGGGGCTTGCCGCCAGCATGGGCCTGCTGGCCCTGAGTGGGCATGCGGGCGTGTATCTGGCTGCTTACGCACCCTTTCTCACCTTGACCATTGCCTGCGTCACAGCGCCACTTCTGGCCTGGGCTACGGGGGGCAGAACCTATATTGCCCGCCCCCTGCCCACTGGCTGGACACAGCAGGGGGTCATGACATGCGTGATCTGCGAACATAGTTTTGAGGCGGAGGACATGGCTCCCTGCCCGGCTTATGGCGGCGCCATCTGCTCCTTATGCTGTTCGCTGGACGGGCGCTGCCGCGACCGCTGCAAACCTGCCTCCACCCGCATGGCAACCCAGCTGGCCTCGCCCCTGCGCGCCTTTCCTCCGCGCATCAGACGCAACCTTGCATCGCGGGGGGGACGTTTCTTTTTCTTGCTGGCGGGCACGATCTGTATTTTCAGCCTTCTCGCCCGGCATGCCGCCTGGCAGGTGGACAGCACGCTCCTGATCATCTTCCTCGCCTGTGTTGTTGGCTCCTGGCTGCTGGTCATGGCGCAGGAAGGGCAACGGACCGCAACGCGGGAGACCTTGCACCAGACCCGCTTGCTCATGAACGAAATCCGTGCGCGCCGACAATCCGATAGCGCCTTGCAGATAGCGCGGGAAAAAGCGGAAGGGGCAAGCCTTGCCAAAACACGCTATATCAGCGGGATCAGCCACGAAATCCGCTCTCCGCTCAATGCGATCATGGGATATATTCAACTGATCCAGAATGACGCGCGGATCCCTGCCGAACGCTTGCAGGCACTGGACATCATGCGTGAGAGTGGTGAGCATATTACAGCCATTCTCTCAGGTCTTCTGGATATCTCACGCATTGAGGCCGGGCGGATTGAATTACATTCGGACATCATAGCCTTGCCGTTTTTTCTGGACTCCGTGGCCCAGATGATCCGCCCCCAGGCGCAGGCCAAAGGCCTCCGATTTTTCTGGAAACCCGAATTCCTGCCCCCGGTTGTAACATGTGACGAACACCGGTTGCGGCAGGTGCTGCTGAACCTGCTCTCCAACGCGGTCAAATTTACCCGGCATGGGTCTGTCACTTTCAGCGCGCGCTGGTACGCGCAGATTGCCGAATTCACAATAGAGGACACAGGCTCCGGCATTTCCGATGCGGACCGTGAGCGTATTTTTGAACCCTTTGAACGCGCCAACGCCCCCCCGGATGCTCCGGGCACCGGTCTTGGCCTGACCATTACCCGGCTCCTGACCGAAGTGCTGGGGGGCGAGCTGACGTTCAGCAGTGTGCCCGGCAAGGGATCGCGCTTTCGTATCCGCCTGATGCTGCCCGACAGACAGGTGGAAATGCCTCCCACCTTTTCCGATTTTCCTGTCGGATATGCGGGGGAGAAAAAATCCGTGCTCGTTGTCGATGACAACCAGGACCATCGTCGCATCATGCGCGAGCTGCTGGAGCAATGTGGCTTTGCGGTTCTGGATGCGGAAAGTGGCATGGCATGCCTTGATCTGCTTGAACACACACAGCCAGACCTGCTTCTTTTGGACCTGTCCATGCCCGGCATGGACGGGCGGGACCTGGCCCTGACGATCCGCTCTGGCCAATACGCTGATATTCCGATTATTTTCCTGACGGGTAACCTGGTCGAAAGCGACAGCCGATACGTCGCATCCTTGGAGGACTGCCCCGTTATTGGCAAACCGGTCAATCTTGCCGACCTGGTTAAAAAAATCGGTCTTTCCCTTGGTCTGGAATGGACGTTTTCGAACAAACAGGTCCACCTCCCCAACGAACAGGTTGAAACGGACACACCGGGAACAACCGCGAGCCTGCCAGAGGCCGAGCGTATTTTTCTTTTGAGCGCGCTTAACTCCGGCGACCTTAAAAGCCTGCGCGAACGCCTTGTCATGCTGCGGCTAAGCAGCCCGGACATGCACGAAACCCTGACCCGCCTGCTTACCCTGGCGTCATCCTATCAACTGGAAATCCTCCGTCATCAACTGGAACAGGAATAACCCTGATGGTACCTGACACCTCCCGTAGAACCATTCTGGTCATTGATGACGACCCCGCCGTTCTGGGCCTTATGGATGAACAGCTTACCAGCCGGGGCTATGCGGTCCTGCTCGCACAATCCGGCGCGGCGGCACTGGAAGTGGTGGCGCGCAGAATACCGGACCTGATCCTTGTGGACGCGCTCATGCCCGGCATGAACGGCTGGGATGTCTGCAAAACTCTGCATAAAAACAAGCAGACCATGGTCATCCCCAAAATCTTCATGACCGGCCTGACCGAAACCGAGCATGTTTTGCGCGCGTTTGATGCCGGAGCCGTGGACTACGTGACCAAACCCTTGCACCTCGAAGAGGTTCTGGCCCGTATTGGCGTGCATATAGAGGCCGCCAATCGCATACAGGCGGCCTATGGCGCGCTGGATAATGCCGGCCGCTTCCTGTTTGCAACGGACCATGCGGGAGAAGTGCTCTGGGCAACACCGCAGGCCTCCATGTTGCTTGAAGGCCTGCCGGCCCCGCTCCTGTTGCAGCGCTCCCGGCCTTTGCCTGCCCCTGGCAGCAACGTAGGGCGCCATGTGGATGGGGAGACCGAGATTACCCTGACTTTTGTGGGTGTCACCGGGGAGAGCGAACTTCTGTTCCGGGTTGCTGCACACCCCCTGCTCCCAGAAAAGATATTGCAGGATAAACTGGGGCTGAGCGCGCGCGAGGCGGAAGTTCTGCTCTGGATATCACGCGGGAAAACCAGCCGGGATATTGCCGATATTCTCCAGATCAGCCCGCGCACGATAGATAAACACATCGAGCAGATCTATAACAAAACCGGCATGAGCACACGGGCCGCGGCAGCAGCCACGGCCTCGCGGTTATTACAGGGGCAATAGCGCCCTTACTGCACTATCGGCTTCTGGTCATCCAGCAGTCGGTCCTGCCTGTCCAGCGGAATATCTATTGTGGGGCAGACCTTGCGCTGCTCCGCGGCCTTTACGGCTTGCAGCTTCTGCTGAAGGCTCTCCAGCCCTTCATCCGATGCCGCACTTTTATAGGTGCTGCCCTCTGGCACCAGTGTCAGCCCTTTCATGACCCCAATACCGGGAATGGGGTCGAATGTGACACTGATACCCTTGCGCGATTTGGCCGCCAGTGCGGAATCCTGGTTTTTAACCTCGGCAATGCCATCTGACAGACGCACATCCTCGACCAGAAGATGGCGGCAGTCCATCTGCTCCAATGCGGGTTGCGCAAAGGCATTTTGAAAACCGAATGGGGCCATGGCGAGCCCCGCAAGAAGAATTTTTTTAAGCAAGACACAATACTCCGGCGATATATGATGCACCTGGGACCAGATGATTATTTGACCTGTTTAAACCCGATCAATACTGGAACTGCATGCCCAGCAAAAAGGCATTGAGAGCATGTGCCGTGGCGGGCTTGTTGCGCACATAGTCGAAGGTGAAGCGCAGGTTGTGCCCATCCAGAACATAGTTGGCACCCGCATCAAACTGCGTGGTCTTGGGGTGTCCCGCGCCATACATGTCTTTTTTGTATCGGAACTCCTGGTAGCGCACCAGGGGCTGCACGCGGCCCCAGCCAATCCTGTAGGGGATGAGGTAGGCCGTGCTGGCCAAAAATGCCGAGCCATCGCTAATGCCACCCACATTGCCATAATCCGCCGAGCGCTGGCGGTAACCCGCGGGAATATCTTTCACACCGCCTGTGTAATACTGGTAGTACGCACCCTCGAGCGTATAAACGCCATATTTTGCGTCCTTGCCGAGCTTTTTCTCAAAAAGGCCATCAGCATTCCATGCCTTGTAGTCACCTTTCTGTTCCGCGCTCCCAACACCATCAACCTGGTATTGCGCGGCAACACCAATGGCCAGAATGTCGGCTTTGCCATAATACGTGCTGGCCGTGTAATAGGCGGGCGAGGGCTCCGGGTCCAGAAAGTTGTATTCCACCCGCCCGGCAAACAGCGGATGTTCGCCATAGTTGGAGCCACCCGGCACCCAGTTATGACCACGATAAATCCCGGCCACGTAGCGAAAATGGTCTTTAAGCAGCTTGCCCCACAGCGTTATGCCATCATCACGGCCGGACCATGCGCCGGGATACTGTGAGACCATGGGAAACGCATACGTGCTGAGGAAGTAAGGACCATCAAGGTTGGAGCGGTCACTTGCCGTGAGCATGCGCCCAAACCAGATATTCAGCTCTTTCCATGGCTCAACCTGCAAGATACCGTCCAGAACATTCCAGTTTCCATCCTGCAACCGCTCCAGGTTGAGCGTCGACTTCACATATTTATGGAACTGAGCGCCCATATAAATACGCAAATCACCCGCCGCCGCATTGGCGGAGTTGTTCGGGGTGGTGGAATCATGGCTCAGATACTGTGCACGAACACCAACCCCGAGAGAAAATGACTGGTCTTTTCCCAGATTGACGGTCATGGCCGCTTTGGCATCTTCAGGCAGCGCCAACCCCAATGCCGTGCAGGCAGACAGGATGCTGCCATACCGCATGAATGTTTTTTTTCGGTTGCAAGAAAGCCGCGATACAAGCCCAGTCATAAACATTCCCCTATTGCCGCTATCATCTGTTGGCGCTGGGGTTACATTACGGTTCCGAATCATAATAATGGGATGCGTGAAATTACTTAGCCACAGGACTCCAGGAAAAATTTACGGTCCAACTATTTGATTTGGAATATTTTATTAAGTTTCAGGCGACACGGCAAAAGCCCTTTCGCCCCAAAAAAAACGGGCAAAAGGGCCCAATGCGCCAATTGGCTGCGAATACCTGCGCCGTCAACCATGCCCCACCACATGGGAGGGATGGAAAAAACTATATGCCACCACGCTCAATAATAAATCGGGCGATTTCCTCCACCCCATTGCCTGCGCGGATATTGGCAAAAACAAAGGGCCTGGCCCCCCGCATTTTTTTGCTGTCGCGCTCCATCACGCCCAGGTCAGCGCCAACATAGGGAGCAAGGTCAGTCTTGTTGATGACGAGGAGGTCACTCCGCGTAATGCCCGGCCCCCCTTTGCGCGGAATTTTGTCCCCCGCGGACACATCAATAACATAAATGGTCAGGTCAGCCAGTTCGGGGCTGAACGTTGCCGCCAGGTTGTCACCCCCACTCTCCACCAGGATCAGGTCCAAACCGGCAAACCGTTCGGTCAGTTCCGCAATGCCCGCGAGATTTATGCTGGCATCCTCGCGTATGGCCGTGTGGGGGCACCCTCCCGTCTCTATCCCCATGATCCGCTCGGGCGGCAAAGACCCTGCCCGCGTTAGAAACTCGGCGTCTTCTCGGGTATAAATATCGTTGGTAATGGCCGCAATGTTGTAGTGGTTCCGAAACCGGCGGCATAACGCGTCCATTAACGCTGTCTTGCCCGTTCCGACCGGACCACCAATGCCAACCCGCAAGGGGCCATGGTTTATGCCTGTCATGTTCTGAAAAGCCTTGTTGTCTGGGTTTCGTGTTGCATTGCGGCCAGGTCAGCCAAAAAACAGGCGCTGCCGACATCGCGCAGGGTCTGCCTGCACGCAGCACTGGCCGCCGCCTGCAAGGCGGGCTCCATCTGGGCCAGGGCGTGCAGGCCATCTGTCTGCCCCAGCGGCACCAGACGCACAGCAGCAGACACCAGGGCCGCCACGGCGGCATATCCGCCAGACAGCACTGCCTGCGCCTTGCTGACCCCGCCGCGCCTGAACACCATGCCCTGCGCCACGGGCAGGGGCCAGCGTGTCGCTTTCATCTCATGCGCAGCAGGTGTCACACGCCAGACCCCGGCCGCCTTTAAAAACGCCTCCCCTTGATAGACACTTTCCTCATACCGCTCACGCGAGGAGGCGCAGGCACAGGCAAAGGTGGCGATCTCTTTCAGTTTTTCCGTCTCATTCCCCTCGTCCCACGCGGTGTGCAGGATAATCAGATCATTCCCCAGGCTGCCATGGACCAACAGGGCGGCAATCCAGTCGCAAAGTGTAGCCACGTCGCACACGCCGCCGTGCTCAACCACCCATTCCAACCCATGGCTGTATGCGTAACCACCCGTGGGGAACGCCGGAGATATCCATGAAAGCAGGCGTAGAAAATCTCCCCCCCCGGCTGCCGACGGATCAGTCATGGGAGTGGGGGTGTGCATGATGGGCCTGCGCATGGTCGTGGCCCTCAGCACGGCTGGCATAGGCCCCCGTCTCTGGCTCAAAGGGAGCCTCAACCATATGTACATGCCCTCCCAGACCCATGACCATGTCTGCGATCACATGGTCACGCCGGATTAGGATGTGTGTCGTGTAAAGGGCCGCGGGCAGATGCCTGTTGCCCAGATGCCAGGCAAGCCGGAGTAGATGCAGCGCGTCATGTCCCGTCACTTCCATCAGTTCCTCAGGCAGAGCCTGAATGAGCACTATCCGGCCATCATCCAGCCTCAAGCCGTCACCATCATGCAAGAGGCGTGCATGCTCCAGGTCCAGCAGCGCCTTTTCCCCTGTTGCAAGCTCAAGCATGATCCGGCGGCGGTGCCGCCCCTCGTAATCGGCCACAAACGTATCTGTCGCCTGCTCCTGTGGCCAGCTTCGTGCTGGCAGAATGTCCGTTACGTATGCCATCAGAACAGAAAATACCTCTGGGCCATGGGAAGAACCTCGGCAGGCTCGCAGGTCAGGAGCACACCATCGGCGCGCACTTCGTACGTCTCGGGGTCAACCTCAATATGCGGCATGGCGTTGTTGTGGACCATGCTCCGTTTGCCAATGCCCCCGCGCGTGTTGGACACGGCCGCCACCCTGCGGCGGAGCCCCAGCTTGTGGCCGATATCATCCTCCAGCGCCGCCTGGGAGACAAATGTAAGGCTTGTATGGGTCAGCGCCCCACCATACCCGCCAAACATCATGCGCCCATGCACGGGTTGGGGCGTGGGAATGGATGCATTGGGGTCCCCCATCATGGCGTAGGCTATGGCCCCTCCCTTGATAACCAGTTCCGGCTTGACGCCAAAAAAGGCGGGCTCCCACAAAACCAGATCAGCCAGTTTGCCCACCTCAACCGATCCCACCTCATGCGCAAGACCATGGGCAATGGCCGGATTAATGGTGTATTTGGCAATATAGCGTTTGACGCGGGCGTTATCCGCGCGCCCATCACCTGGCAATGATCCGCGTTGGCTCTTCATCTTGTGGGCGGTCTGCCATGTGCGTAAAGGCACTTCCCCCACCCGCCCCATGGCCTGGCTGTCCGATGACATCATGGAAAGTACCCCCATGTCATGGAAGATGTCTTCCGCGGCAATGGTTTCGCAGCGGATACGGCTTTCGGCGAAGGCGATGTCTTCTGGCACATGCGGGTCAAGATGATGGCAGACCATCAGCATATCCAGATGTTCATCAAGTGTGTTTATGGTGTAGGGCCGGGTTGGATTGGTGGAGGATGGCAGCACATTGGCAAGCCCCGCCACACGAATGATATCGGGCGCATGCCCCCCACCTGCCCCTTCCGTATGAAACGCATGAATGGTGCGCCCTTCAAAGGCGGCTATGGTATCTTCCACAAAGCCGCTCTCGTTCAGGGTGTCCGTATGGATCATCACCTGCACGTCCATGCGGTCCGCAACGCCCAGGCAGCAATCGATGGCGGCAGGCGTGGAGCCCCAGTCCTCATGCAGTTTCAGGCAGCTTGCCCCTGCCCGCACCATCTCCTCCAGTGCGGCGGGCTGGGACGCATTCCCTTTGCCCGCAAACGCCAGGTTGACAGGAAAAGCATCCGCCGCCTGTAACATGCGCGCCAGATGCCATGGTCCCGGTGTGCAGGTTGTGGCGGCCGTGCCGGTTGCAGGGCCGGTACCCCCGCCCAAAAGGGTTGTCATGCCAGCACAGAGCGCATCCTCTATCTGCTGTGGACAGATAAAGTGAATATGGCTGTCTATTCCCCCTGCTGTCAGAATACGCCCCTCCCCGGCAATAATTTCTGTTCCGGGGCCAATAACAATTGTCACACCGGGCTGAATATCCGGGTTACCAGCCTTGCCAATGGCGGCAATGCGCCCATCACGGATTGCCACGTCCGCCTTGACAATACCCCAGTGGTCAATAATCAGCGCGTTGGTAACAACCGTGTCCACCGCGCCCTGCTCACGGGTAAGCTGGGATTGCCCCATGCCATCGCGAATGGTTTTGCCGCCACCAAAACGCACCTCCTCGCCATAGGTCGTGTAGTCCTTTTCCACTTCCACCAGCAGGTTTGTATCCGCCAGACGCACCCGGTCCCCGGTCGTGGGGCCCAACTGGCCAGCATAATCAAAACGGGAAAGACGCATCATTCCTCCACGCTCCCCATGACATCCCCCCGAAACCCCACAACCCGGCGCAAACCACGCATGGGAACCAGCGTAACCTCACGCTCCTGCCCTGGCTCAAAGCGCACGGCCCCGCCCGATGGCACGTCCAGCCGCCAGCCCAGAGCCCGCGCTCGGTCAAGGCGCAATGCCGGATTGACTTCGGCAAAATGGTAATGACTGCCAACCTGCACCGGCCTGTCCCCTGTATTGGTGACCATAAGAGTACGGCGGGGCTGGCCTTCGTTCAGGACAATATCGCCTTCCGCAGGCAGGATTTCACCTGGAATAGCCCCTTCGGGCAGTGCGTCAACGGATCGGATCATGGACTGTCACCAGCTTTGTACCATCAGGAAAAGTTGCTTCGACCTGCACATCATGGATCATATCGGCCACACCAGCCATAACCTGCTCCCGCCCAAGCACCCTGCCACCGCTGACCATCAGCTCCGATACACTGCGGCCATCGCGAGCACCTTCCACAACATGGTCGGTAATCAGGGCAATGGCTTCGGGGTAGTTGAGTAGCACGCCGCGCTCCAACCGCCGCCGCGCCACAATGGCCGCCATGGCGACCAGCATCTTGTCTTTTTCGCGGGGGGTAAGCTTCATTGCTTGGTCTACTCCTTACAAACGCCATGTGGCCGGCATGGGCCGGGTGGTACGCAAAACAGGCAGAATATGTTGCATGGCCATTTTAAGCGGCCATGCCGAGGCTGCAACACCCCGCACGACCAGCATGCCATTCCATGCCTGTCTCTTATACACATCTGACGCTGCCGACGATACTCCTTGTGTAGAT
>CALCDN010000264.1 GCA_937900755.1 uncultured Acetobacter sp.
GGTCATTGGGGGGGCGTGGCGTCCGGGGAAGCTGGCGCGGGCTGTGGGGACCTGTCCGCCCTGCAGCGGGGCAGCACAAAGTCCGTTATGGCGCGGGCCCAGCCTTCCTGCGTATTGGGGCTGGTTACAAAATGCGCGCAGGCCTGTACGGTAGCGGTGGCCTGGCCCATGGCAATGGCAAGCCCGGCGATGGACAGCATGGGAATATCGTTGTTCATATCCCCGATACAGGCCACTTCATCCACATCCATGCCGTAGCCTGCGGCCAGTTGGCGCACCGCATGCCCCTTGTTGGCATGCAGGGGGGTAATATCCAAAAACCATTTGCTGGACAGGGCCACGCTGGCGCGGCCTGCCAGCTTGCGGCCAATACTGGTTTCCTGCGCATGGAGCATGGCATGGTCGGCGGTGGAGCCGGCAACCTTGCCAATGTCATGTGTGTGGGCGCGCAGGTCGGGCACCTGGGTGGGTATGGTCTGCACGGTGCGGCTTTCGGCCAGTACAAGGGGGTCCTGTGCGTTGCGTACGAGCCATTCGTGCCCACGGAACAGCCATGTATCCACCTGCCCGGCTCCCAGCATGTCCAGCGCGTCCAGCACGGTCTGCGGGTCCAGCGACAGATGGGAGCGAATGGTCCTGTCGGGGTTGAACAGGGTGCCCCCGTTCAGCGCTCCATAGGGGGTGTTGATCCCCAACTGCCCAAAATACATTTCCATGCCCCCAGGAGGGCGGCTGCTGACAAGGCAGAGGGGGATGCCCGCATCACGCAGGGCCTGGGCGGCGGACAGGCTCTGGCCCGTAACCTGCTTGTCCGGGGTAAGCAGCGTGCCATCCATGTCGGAGACAACAAGGCGGATGCGGCGGGCGGGGGCGCGTTCGGGGCCATGCCTGTTTTGTTCAACGCCTGTCATTGCATGCCCCCTGTGCCCCCCGCCCTTTGTGTGGGCAGGGGGAAAATAAAGGTGCTCAGCCCTTGCTTTCCACGTGGCCACCAAAGCCGAAGCGCATGGCGGACAGCACTTTTTCGGCAAAGGTATTGTCGCTGCGTGAGCGAAAGCGCGTGAACAGGGCCGCTGTCATGACCGGTACGGGCACGGCTTCCTCAATAGCGGCTTCAATGGTCCAGCGTCCCTCGCCCGAATCGCTGACTTCGCCACTGAATTTGGAAAGTTCGCCATTATTGGCAAGGGCCTGGGCTGTCAGGTCCAGCAACCAGGAGGACACAACGCTGCCACGGCGCCAGACTTCGGCAATGTCGGCCATGTTGAGCGAGAAGCGTTCGTCCTCGGCCAGCAGGGGGGAGTCCTTGCGGTGCATCACGTCAAAGCCTTCGGCAAAGGCCTGCATCATGCCGTATTCAATACCGTTATGGACCATTTTGACAAAATGGCCAGACCCGGCGGGGCCGCAATACAGGTAGCCCTGCTCGGCCCGGGGGTCCAGGCCATCGCGGTCGCGCTCGGGGGTGCGGGGAATATCGCCCATGCCCGGAGCCAGGGCTGCCAGAATGGGGTCAATATGATCGGCGGCCTCTCTGGCGCCGCCATACATCATGCAGTAGCCGCGCTCCAGCCCCCACACACCGCCCGATGTGCCGATATCAAGGTAATCAATTCCTTTTTCGGCCAGCACCCGGGCGCGGCGGATGTCATCCTTGTAATAGGTGTTACCACCATCAATCACAATATCGCCCCGGCCCATGAGCCCGGCGATGGCCATGACGGTTTGTTCCGTAATGTCGCCTGCGGGGAGCATGGACCACACGATTTTTCTGGGCCCAGCCAGGTGCCCCACCACATCGGCCAGGCTGGCCGCCCCGGTTGCACGCCCGGCTTCGGCACGCGCCACCGTTTTTTCCACTGCCGCCGCGTCCTGGTCATACACAACAACGTGGTGCCCAAAGCGTGTCAGGCGGACGGCAATGTTGCCGCCCATCCTGCCCAGCCCAACAATGCCAATCTGCATGATCTCTCTCTTGCTTCAGTCTTTACTTACAGGGCGTCATGCAGGGCGGAGGCCAGCGCTGCAAGCCCTTCCTTCAGATTGCCGCGGATATGCACGCGCAGGGCGCGGCGCTTGCGCTCGCTCAGGACGTCAAAATCACCACGGGCCTGTGCGGCTTCAACCACGCCAAACGTGTAGTTGGTGCCAGGTACGGGCAGGTCACGCGCGTTGTCCGCCGTAATCTGGAGGAAGACACCCGTGTTGGGGCCACCCTTGTAGGCCTGCCCCGTGGAGTGGAGGAAGCGCGGACCAAAACCCGTGGAGGTTGCAATGGTTTTGGCATCGCGCACATGCAGGCGGATATGCTGGAGCCATTCCGTCGTTTCGCGGTTGCGTTCGATAAAGGCCAGCAGGGCGATGTAGTCATTCGGCTTGGCGCGGTCAAAATGCGCCTTGAGAATGGCCGAGGCACTGTCCGCCTTTATTGCGGTGGCGTTGGCGGGGTCTGTAAAAAAGGCGAGAGGCCCATACTCCGCAAACGGCGTCTGGGCGGGCAGGGCGCCTGTTTTTTCGTAAGCCTCGGTCAGTTTGCGGGTTTCCACCTTGGTGGATTCCACATCGGGCTGGTCAAACGGGTCAATGCCCAAAAAGGCGCCCGCAACGGCGGTCGCCACCTCCCAGCGGAAGAATTCCTGCGCGATCTGGCGTTTGCTGTGCAGGTTGATGGTAATGACGGGCTGGCCCGCATCAACCAGTGTGGCAATGGCCTCGTCCTGCTCATGCCGGTGTTCGGGCACAAGGCGCAGGTAAACAAACAGGCGGTCGTGGCCATAGCGGCTGGGGCCACCCAGGGTTTCGTTATCAACGGGAATAATGCCCCTGCCGTGCTTGCCGGTGGATTCCGCCACCAGTTGCTCCAGCCATGCGCCAAAATCCTCAATCTGTGGGGTGGCGATGATACTGAGCTTGTCACGCCCCAGTGTCTGGGCGGCAACCCCCACTAGCGCGCCAAGCTGCACACCGGGGTTGACCGCGGGCGGCACGCTGGCGTCGCACAGGCGTACGCCACACAGGGCGTCTTCCAAAAACAGGCGTACGGGCACACCGGCGGCGGCTGCGGGCACAAGCCCGAAATTGGACAGAATGGAATAGCGGCCACCAATTTTGGGGTCGCCTGCAAAAACTTTCCAGAACCCTTCCTGCCTTGCCAGAGCCTCCAGCTTGGAGCCGGGGTCCGTAATGGCCACAAAATGCGAGCCCGCCTTTTCCTTCAATGCGCGTTTGGCCAGGTCCTGAAAATAGGCCAGCATAATGTTGGGCTCAAGCGTGCTGCCGGACTTGGAGGCAACGATAAACAGCGTGTGGGCGGGGTCGATCTTGCGCTCGAAGGCGGCCACCTGCTGGGGGTCGGTGCTGTCCAGCACATACAGGTGGCCAAAGCCCGCGTGCTTGCCAAAGGTCATGGCCAGCACTTCGGGGCCCATGCTGGACCCCCCCATGCCCATGAGCAGCACCTGCTGGAAGCCACGGGCCCTGACCTCGGCCTGAAACGCTTCCAGCTCGGCCACATGGGCCAGCCGCTCGTCCACCACATTCAGCCAGTTCACCCAGTCGGCCTCGGACTGGCCGGTCCACACGGAGGCGTCCTTGCGCCATACGCGGCGGATGGTGCCATCCTTGCGCCATGCTTCCAGCCCCGCATCCCACGCGGCCTGAAGGTCCGCTGGCAGGCTGGTTTTCAGGGTGGTCAGCCTGTTGCCCATCAGGGCGACCTGCTTGGCCGCGACCGAGCCCAGAAGCGCGTCAAACGCGTCTTCAAACGCGCTCACACCTTCATTGAGCAAGGTGGTGGTCACGCTGGCCAGGTCCAGCCCAAGGCGTTCGGTCTCTTCCATCACCTTGCGCGCTTCGGCCACGCCCTGTGTCAGGGTCTCACGGACTGTTCCGTGGTCACGGAAGGCGTCCATGGTGGCGGGGGGCAGGGTGTTGACCGTCTGCGGGCCAATCAGCGTGTCCACATACAGCACGTCGCTGTAGGCCTTGTCCTTGGTGCCGGTGGAGGCCCACAGCAGGCGCTGGGTTTGCGCGCCCGCGTCTGCCAGCGCTTTCCAGCGTGGGGTCTGCATGATTTCCTGCCAGTAGACATAGGCCATTTTTGCGTTGGCGATGGCCACCTTGCCGCGCAGGTTTTTAAGCAGTTCCGCGTCCTTGTCCCCCGCCTGGATGCGGCGGTCGATGGCCGCGTCGATCTTGCCATCGATCCGGCTGACAAAGAACGAGGCCACCGAGGCCACGCGGGACAGGTCGCCCCCACGGGCCTTGAGGTCTTCCAGCCCGCTCAGCCACGCGTCCACCACATCCGCGTATGCCGTGAGCGAGAAAATAAGGGTTACGTTCACATTGATGCCCGCGGCAATGCTCTGGCGGATGGCCGGAATACTCTGTGGCGTCGCGGGGATTTTAATCATCAGGTTCGGGGCGTTCACGTCCGCCCACAGGCGCTTTGCCTCATGCGCGGTTCCGGCTTCGTCCCGTGCCAGATAGGGAGAGACCTCAAGGCTTACAAACCCGTCCCGCCCTTTGGCCTGGTCGTGCACAGGGGCCAGAACGCGCGCGGCCGCCTGAATGTCGGCAATGGCAAGCCGTTCGTACAGAGCGCCGGGGGAGAGGGTTTCGTGCGCCAGAATGTCGCGCATCTGCGGGTCATATTCCGTGCCATCTCCCATGGCTTTTTGGAAGATGGCCGGGTTTGAGGTCACGCCACGTATGTCCCCGCTTTGCACCAGCTGGGCCAGCGACCCGTCCGCCACAAACGAGCGGCGGATAAAGTCCAGCCACGGGGACTGATGGACCGTGGCCAGGGCCTGTAATGGGTTGCTGCCTGTAGGCACAGAGGCGGTCATACGTGCATATCCTTATCCTGCCCGGCGTCTCCCCAAAGAAGCACGCCGGGCCTCATCTTGTAACCGTTACGCCAGACTGGCTGGTTCAGCCCGCCTGTGTGCGGGCGGCGGCCACAACGGCGTCCACCGTAAAGCCAAAGTGCTTGAGCAACTGGCCAGCGGGGCCGGATGCGCCAAAACCGTTCATGGCGATAATCGCACCGGTGGGGCCAGCGTAACGGTCCCATCCAATGGGGGAGCCCGCTTCTACCACCACGCGCCCCGTTACATGGGAGGGTAGAACGCTTTCGCGGTAAGATTGTGGCTGCGCTTCAAACAGTTCCCAGCTTGGCATGGACACCACGCGGGCGGGCACGCCCTGAGCGCTCAGGGTCTCGTAGGCTTCCACCGCGAGGGAAAGTTCGCTGCCGGTTGCGATCAGGATCACCTTGGGGGTCTGTTCGCTGCTGGCCAGCACGTAAGCGCCCTTGACCAGGCCGGAGGCAGGCGCGTAGCGCGTGCGGTCCAGCGTGGGCAGGTTCTGGCGGCTCAGGGCCAGTGCCGCGGGGCCGGAGCGGTTGGTGATAAGGTAGCGCCAGGCCTCGGCCACCTCGTTGGCATCGGCCGGGCGCAGGGTGGTCAGGCCGGGAGTTGCGCGCAGTTGCACCAGTTGTTCAATGGGCTGGTGGGTTGGGCCATCTTCACCCACGCCAATGGAATCATGGGTGAAAATATAGGTCACCGGCAGCCCCATAAGGGCGGACAGGCGGATGGGGGCCTTCATGTAGTCCGAAAAAATCAGGAACCCCGCGCCGTAAGGGCGCAGGCCATACAGGGCCATGCCGTTGACAATGGCGCCCATGGCGTGTTCGCGCACACCAAAATGGAAGTTGCGCCCGGCGTAGCTGCCACCCCACTGGGCGGGCTGGAAACTGTCCTGCCCCTTGAGCAGCGTTTTGGTCGATGGCGCCAGATCGGCTGAACCACCCAGCAGCCATGGCAGGCGACCTGCCACGGCGTTCAGCACTTCGCCGGAGCTTGCGCGCGAGGCAATGCCCTTGGCGTCGGCCGGGTAGAGGGGCATGTCCGCATCCCACCCTTCGGGCAGGGAACCGCTGAAAATGGCGTCCAGTTCGGTCGCTTCACTCGGGTGGGTGGTGCGGTAGCTGGCGAAGAGTGCTTCCCACGCCGTACGGGCAGCGGCCCCGCGTGCGCCAAGGCCTGCGCGCATGTGGGGCAGAACGGCGTCCGGCACGGCAAAGCTGGCGTCTTCTGGCCAGTTGAGGAATTTTTTGGTCTCACGCACCTCTTCAGCACCCAGCGGCTCGCCATGGGCGGAGGCCTTGCCAGCCTTGTGCGGAGCGCCCCAGGCAATAACGGAGTGGGCAATAATCAGGGTTGGCTTGCGCGGTTCGGCCTTGGACTGGGCAACAAGCTCCAAAAAGGCGGCTGTGTCGTTCGCGTCCGTGAGTTCGAGCACCTGCCAGCCATAGGCGGCAAAGCGTGCGGCAACATTTTCGGTAAAGGCGACCTCGGTCGAGCCTTCAATGGAAATACGGTTGGAATCGTAGATCCACGTCAAATTGCCCAACTCAAGATGGGCCGCCAGGGACGCGGCCTCGCTGGAGACCCCTTCCATCATGTCGCCATCCCCACACAGCGTGTACACGTGGTGGTCGAACAGCGTAAAGCCGGGCTTGTTGTAGCGCGCGGCCAGCCATTTTTCGGCAATGGCCATCCCCACGGAGTTGCCACAGCCAGCACCCAGCGGGCCGGTCGTGGTTTCCACCCCCGTGGTGTGGCCGTATTCGGGGTGGCCGGGGGTTTTGGAGCCAAACTGGCGGAACTGCTTGAGGTCTTCCACGCTCAGGGCGGGGGCGTTTGTCACCTTGCCGTTGGTTACCTGCTGGATGCCTGCGACATGGATCAGCGCGTAAAGCAGCATGGAGGCATGGCCAATGGACAGTACAAACCGGTCACGGTTTGGCCAGAGCGGGGCCGTGGGGTCATAGCTCAGGGTATTCTGCCACAAGGTATAGGCAATGGGCGCCATGGACATGGCCGCACCCGGGTGCCCGGAATTGGCGTTCTGCACGGCGTCCATCACCAATGTGCGAATGGTGTTGATGCACAGCGTGTCGGGGTTGTTGGCTCCACCGGCCTCCGCTCCGGCTGGCGCACGAAGGGGGGTAGAAAAAGAAACGCGCATAGCGGGCCTGTCCTCCAGCTGGGCTTTAGTGCCAAAGCCCGCAAATATAGGGTGAGGCCTGCGCATGAGGCCCCATAAAAGAAGTTTTTGCACAATTCCACGGTTCTGCGTTTTTCGGCAAGAGACGAGCTTGCCGGAGCGGAACCCTTGCGGAGTTATCCAGTTCAACCCATTATATCAAAAGAGTTGTTGTTCTGCCATGTTCAGCCGTCCGCCTTATGCCAACAAGTTGCTTTGCGGCGCGCGGTCATTGTGACAGACTGGAACGATCTCGTAACCAGAATATTCCAAAAAGGCAGGGGGCTGCCTTTGCGGGATAAAACCGTTTTTCCCGGAGGTCAGCCATGACAGAAGAGTCTACCCGGACACCGTCCGAGCAGGCCCCCGCCAATCCGGCAGCCGGAGAAGGCGGGCAGGCTTTTACGCGTGAGCAGGTGGAAGCGCTGTTCATCAATGCCGCCAGGGAGGGTGACGCGGACCTGCTGGCCCGTTTTCTGGAAGCGGGGATGAACCCGAACCAGAGGATGGACAAGGGCTACACCCCCCTTATTCTGGCAGCCTATAACGGGCACAGGGATACGGTGCGTGTGTTGCTGGACCGGGGGGCGGACACCAACCTGAAGGATGAAAAAGGGTCCACGGCCCTTTCTGGAGTCGCCTTCAAGGGGGATGTCGCCCTGGCGAACATGCTGCTGGAAGCGGGGGCTGAGGTGGATGCCGTCAATGCCGTGGGGCGCACCCCCCTGATGTTTGCCGTCATGTTCGGGCGCGATGACATGGCGCGTGTGCTGCTTGGGGCCGGTGCCAACGTCCTGCTCCGTGATGGCGAGGGGCTGAATGCCCTTGACCTTGCGCAAAGGCAGGGGAATGGCGCGCTCTTGCAGGATCTGAAAAAAGCGGTAGGCGTTTCCGCCTGACCTTGGCGCAAGGGCACGGCTGCCTGGGGTTGCCACGCCTGCCTTGACTGAGTTTTTTTTGAGCAACGGCCTGCCAACGCAGGCCGTTTAACTTTTGTCCATGGAATGATCAGAATGAGCCGCTTCTGGAGCCCCCTTGTTCACACCCTCACACCCTATGTGCCGGGTGAGCAACCCAAGATTGCCAATCTGATCAAGCTGAACACCAATGAATCGCCCTATGGCCCGTCCCCCCATGCGCTGGAGGCCATGAAGGCCGCGACAGACGACAGCCTGCGCCTTTACCCCGACCCCGAGGCACTGGCGCTGCGCACCGCACTGGGCGAGCGTGTGGGGCTTGGCGCGGACCATGTCTTTGTTGGCAACGGCTCGGACGAGGTGCTCGCCCATGCATTCCAGGCCCTGTTCGCACATGGGGACCCGCTGCTTTTTCCCGATGTCAGCTACAGCTTTTACAAGGTTTATTGCGGGCTGTACAAACTGCCCTACCGTACGGTGCCCCTGAGTGCGGATATGTGCGTTGCGGTGGAGGACTATGCAGGCCCGTGCAGTGGCGTGGTCATTGCCAACCCCAATGCGCCAACAGGCATTGCCCTTGGGCTGGACGCCATTCGCACGCTGCTGGACATGCACCCCAACCGCGTGGTGCTGGTGGATGAGGCCTATGTGGACTTTGGTGCGCAAAGTGCGGTGGAACTGGTCCGTGAATACCCCAACCTTCTGGTAGTGCAGACGTTCTCCAAGTCCCGCGCCCTTGCGGGTGCTCGGGTGGGTTTTGCCTTTGGTCAGCCAGACCTGATCGAGGCCCTGGTGCGGGTCAAGGACAGCTTCAATTCCTATCCTCTGGACCGCCTGGCGCAGGCGGGGGCCCTGGCGTCCGTGCAGGATGAGGCCTGGTTCGCCCAAAGCGTGCGGCGGGTTGTGGCCAGCCGTGCCCTGTTGAGCGAAGGGCTGGGCGCACTTGGTTTTGAAGTCTTGCCGTCCATGGCAAACTTTGTTTACACTCGGCATCCCGATCGTGATGCAGGAGAACTCGCGGCGCAGTTGAGATCCCGGGCCATTCTTGTCCGGCACCTTAAGGGTGAACGCACAATGGCGTGGTTGCGCATTACGGTTGGAACACAAGAGCAGTGCCAGGCATTGCTGGATGTTTTGCGCGACAGTGTTCTTCGCAATTCGTAAAAGCTGTCTGGTCACTTATCCAGCTGTTACGACCCCGGTCAGGCCCGCGCCGCGCAGCAAACGCGGCAGGTGTGGTGCGTGGGTCAGGTATTAAATTTTTAAGACATAAACCGTGCCGCATACCCAGCCGCACGGTCTTGATTTGATGGAGGGTCTGTTCATGCGCGCTTTTCGCGGCCAGATGTCTGATAACCAGCCAATCCGGCGGTCCTTGCCGGAAAAACAGAAGCAGTTGCGTGACCTGAAGGAAACGCTGGCTGCCATGAAGTCCCACACATCTCCAGCACTCAAGGAGAGTGTACGCAAACGCATAGCCCAGCTTGAAGCGGAACTGACGGCTGCTCCCGTGCTCAAGTCCAACCGTCCTGGCGGTGCCGCGCGCCCCAAACAGGAGCGGGGTTCAGCACCGCGCCGCCCGACAATACGGTCTCTTTAAAATAATGGGACGGAAAGGGGAGGGGTGGTTGACCTCTCCCCTTTTTGTGTGGCTTGTGCGTGTTGTGGCGTTTTTGCGCCAGCGTTGCCGTGGATCAGATGCTTTGCGGTGCATTGGAAACCCCCCATAAAAGACAGGCAGAGCAGGGAGAGCGGAATTGGCTAGAACCACCTTGTCCCAACTGACAGATCTGCTTTCTGAAGGGGGAACCCTGCTGCGTGACGGGCTGGTATGGGCCATTTACTGCCGTCCCGGCCAGGAGCCGCAGGAACTCGAGCGTGATGTGGTCGTCCATCGCCTGACAACAGGGAATTTTCCGCCCGAGTTTGCCCAGGGTGAGGGATGGGCGTGGTTCCATTTTGATATCGTCCACACCATGTCGCGCCATCAGATCGAGACCATTCCCTCCTTGCCCGAGGAAGTGCGGCAGGTTCTGACCAACCTGGAACGCAGCACCCGGCTTGAAAACGAGGGCGACATTGTTTTTGGCGCGCTCCCCGCGTTTGATGACACCTCCACCGATGATGACCGCAACGTCAGCACATGGCGCTTTGCCCTTGAGCCGGACCTGCTGCTGACAACCCGCCGCCACCCCATACCCGCCTTGGGCGTGGTGTTCCACGAACTCAAGCGTGGCTTGGTGCCCCGCTCCCCCGCAAGGGTGGTGGACCGGGCGTTGCTGGAATTCGCCGATACGCTGCGGCGTGACTTTGCCCGTCTGGATGACCAGCTTGACCGGGCGGAAGATGTGCTGCTGATGCTGGACCGTGATACGGACCTGGGTCGTATGAGCGGCCTGCTGGGTATGGTGCGCCGCCGTTCCACGGAATTGCGGCGGGTGCTCGCACCTGTTGACCGTATCTTTCGCGATGAGGAGCTGGAATTGCCCGAATGGGCTGAAGATGACCTGAAGGACCGCTCACACCGGCAGGTTCATGCGGCGCTTGATGACCTTCTGGCTCTGCAGGACCGTGCGCGTTCCTTGCAGGACGAACTGACGTCCAATCAGGCGGAAGAAACCAACCGGCGGCTGTATATTCTGACCGTGGGCACCATTCTCATGCTGCCAGCTACTCTGGTGACCGGCTTTTTCGGCATGAATACCGGTGGTATGTTCCTGACCAATGGCGCATGGGGGACGGTTGATGCGGGCGGGCTGTGCTTTCTTATCATGATGGGCACATGGTTTTTGCTCAAGCTGATCCGGTTTTTGTAAAAACCGGATTTGCCGGGCCCTGGCGGTAAAGTCCCGTTTTGTCTGGCAAACAGCGTGCGTGGCTGCGGGTCATGCCTGCCGCGGGGCCTGTTCGGGTCAAAGTGGAAGAGCGTGGTTTCATAAAAAGAGTTTGAGCGACAGCACCGGTTTTTTGGGCAGCTGCTTGGCTGAAATTGAAAGGCTTTCGGGCCTTCATTTGTAGTATTACACTTGAAACGCAGCCTCTATTGCAATTTGCAAAAAATGGTACCGTGTTCCATCTAGTCTTGCGGGTGTTTTTTATGTGGTTTTTCAAAAATCATTTTCTGAATTTTATATTTGCAATGATAACAATTGCATTATTCAGTATGTGTGAAGCCATAAAATTTTATAATATGAACAATATCAATACTACAATTTCAGCTACGCAACATCTGCTGGAAGGCTATACCCATTGGAGAGCATTTCAGAATAGGCTTCTCTCGACTTTTTTTGTCGAGCTTCTGTCAAAACTGCTTCATCCATACAGTGCCAATGCCTACAGAGATTCTCTGTATATATTTTTGATGCTCTTGTTTCTGGCGATAAATATTGTTATTTATATAACTCTTGAAAGTAAAAACGGGTTTGAAAAGCTTGTTGTATTCTTGTTTGTGAATTTCTGGTTTTTCATATGCTCCTGCACGATATGGTATCCGTGGGATTTTTTTGAATATTTGTTTTTCTATTTCCTATTTTTTATGGTGAGCAAGAACGACAGGGCTATTTTTCATTATTGGGTTCTGTGCCTTGTATGGATGCTGACTAAAGAAACAGCAATATTTGTTCCTATTGTATTGATCGCATGTTTGATTGACGTTAGAGAAAAGCCATTGATGACATTGGAAAACAGAAAAATATTGAGCAGTTCAATTCTTATGTTTATTATTGTATTTGCATATACCTATATAACAAGAAATATCTTATTTAAATACTCTACAATCGACGGTATCGGATTTGATTTGCAACATGGTGGAATGGCCAACTTCATTAACCTGAAAAGAAATTTTCTGGGTATGGTTACCTATTCCAATGGGCTTTGCCTTGTGCCTGTTTTGATATATTTATTCTATATCGCATTTTGTTTTAAAGTATATCAATACAGAAAAAGCATTGGACGCAAATTCATGTCTTTATGGATTGTGGTCGGGGCGTATCTGGGTATTAGTTTTGTATCTGCACTGGTTATCGAGACAAGGATATTCTTCCCCTTATCCGCCATGCTTGTCTGGCTGTATTTTTCCCAAGACATCATCAAAGTTGGGTTTGCGTCCAGTGTCGCCAAAAGCTCATGAGAGAGCGCACAGGTTTCATTCTTTGAAAACGCAGGCAAACATGTGCTCTGTGCCTCTGCGCAGTATGGGCAAGACTAGAGGGGGCAGCGGCCATGTCGGGTTGGTGTCCGCGGCCAACCGTTCAGTTTTGCGCGCGTGATTTTAACCCGAGGTGTCAGCCGTTCCGGTCAAGCCGGTCAAGCGTTTTCTTGCATGTGGGGGAGGGTCTGTATAAATACATAGCCGTATTTTCGGGCTAGGTCATGCAGGATCCGGCGTGGATCAGGCCGAATTTCCTGCGCCACGGCAAGAATGGATTGGACAGCATGACAGGCAGGCACGCTCTACCCCGGAGGCAAGACTGTTGTGCCGCCAGTCAGCCCTCCAGACCCTTGCGTGTGGTAAAAGGCGCCATTGCCCTGGGTCTTCTGGCCGTACTGGCCGCATGCGCCAATCAGCCCGGTGGGAGCGACACGGATGTTCCCGTAGCGCAGGAGGCTGAGTTCTATCGTACGCATGCCCGCTCCTACTATGCTCCGCCCGGCCCGGCAGAGGACCCGTGGGGGCCTTATGTTCGAGAAGCGTCCAAACGGTTTGATGTGCCGGAGGAATGGGTGCGCGCTGTTATTCAGCAGGAATCCGGTGGCAAGCTGTTCCATGATGGCCAGCTGGTTACATCGGGCCCCGGCGCCATGGGGCTGATGCAACTGATGCCCCCCACCTATGACGAAATGCGCGCCACATACAACCTGGGTGGGGATGCCTACGAACCGCACGACAACATTATGGCGGGCACGGCGTATTTGCGGCAATTGTACGATGTGTATGGTTCGCCGGGTTTTCTGGCGGCGTACAATGCCGGTCCAGGACGACTGGAGGATTTTATAACCCGCAACCGCACCCTCCCGCGGGAGACGCGGAACTACGTGGCGTCCATCGGGCGGCGCATTGTCGGCATTTCGCCCCTTAACCGTTCACAGGCGGATATGCAGGTCGCCAGCCATGATTCGTTTACCCGCAGCGCAACGGCAGGCGCGTCTACCCGTACGCAAGGGGGGATGACTGTTGCCCGGGCAACATGGTCTGGCAAGCAGCAGGGGAGCATGCAGCCGGTTCAGGTGGCCGATGCCATTGGGAATGACAGTTCGGATGCGACCAGTGCTCCGTCCGCCACATACGGGCAGGACTGGCATCCTGTCGGACACAAGACAAGGGGGGATGGTCTGACGGAAAGTCCGGCGGATATCCGGGCAATCTGGGCCAAACGGTTGGCTGCGACCGCCCAGGCAACATCAGACACGCCGGTGCAGGTTGCACAGGTTGCGGCTGATACGGTTGATACATCGGTCCCCTTGGCGGAAACCATGCAGACGTCTGCCGCACCGGCCAGAGTGGGCGTAGCGTCCGGGAGTGCGGGTGACAACCTGCGGCTTTTTTCCAGTGTCCACGCGGAGCCCGCACCGTTGTTGAGCCGAAAGGTCCGGGGGGTGGATACGAGAAACTGGGCTATTCAGGTCGGGGCGTTTGGTTCTGTCGCCTTGGCGCAGCAGGCATCCGGGCGGGTGCAGCACCAGAACACCGCCTTGTCTGGCGCGCATGTGCAGATTGCGGCGGTGCGGGCCAAAAAAGGGCGGCTCTACCGTGCCCGCCTGACCAACCTGTCCCATACCGATGCGGTGGGCGCATGCCGCAAGCTGAGCGGGTGTGTTGTTATTTCGCCCCAATCCCGGTCCTGAACAGGCATGCTCCCCGCCATTATGGCGGGCAGGATTAACCTGCTGGAGCCGGTTGCTGGGGTGGGGATGCTGGCGTGGGTGCGCCCGGGGCTGCAAGGGGGGCGTGTCCCGGCCTGAATACCGGTCAATAATCTGTTTTGTGGCGGCTGCGGCTTCCTGTGCGGCGGCCACGGCCACATCTCCCCAATACTGGTCGAGCGAGTGGGTGTCTATGTCATGGAGCTGGGTGGCGGCTCCGGCTTCCTTGTTGTTGCTGTCCACCACACGCCAGACAATCTCGATATGGTCCTGGGGGTGGCCGGTCGTGCCTGCCGGGCCAGGTGTGAGCTTGACGGTGGTGGTAACGGTAAAGTCGGCATTTTTAGCCGAATTCTGGATTGTATCCTCACTATCGCGGAACGCGGCGGCAAAAGCCTGCGCCAGTGATGTGTTGCCATCGCCCGGAGCGCCGCTGACACCGGTAAAGTAGACTTTTGCCGCACGGTGTTTGAGGCTGTGCGGGTCTTTTTCCATGTCATCAGCCTGGATGCCCGTCAGGGCCGCGGTAATGCGGTTTGCCGCATCCTGTGCCACCAGTGCGAAAAATGGCCCATCTCCCGCGGACCATTGCTCAACGGGTACAGGCTGGCCTTCCTGCGTGGCCCTGACCGTGTTTTTGGGGGTCATGACGGTATAAATCGGCACGACCTGCCCGTTACGCAGTTCCGCCTGCATGTTCAGCCACCAGTCCCCTTTGCGCGTGGGCTGGGCTATGGCGGGAATGGTCTGCTGGAGCAGTTCCTGGGCAACATCCCTGGCCCACAGGCTGGCGTTGGCATCCGAGAGCAAGGCGTTGGGTGGGGTGGGTACATCCAGTCGCGAGGGAGGGGCGTTGGCGGCAAGGCCCGACCCGTTTCTGCCCGAGTGCGCAAAGGGGTGTGGCACATCCCGGCAGCCGCTCAACAGCAGCAGGGCAGAACAGGGCAGGTAAAGGCGTAATGGTTTCAGGCGGCTCTTCATGCGTCGCGGGTTCCCGTGGCGCTGCCAGAATTCTGGTGTCCGATGGGGCCACCGCCAGCAAGAGTGCGCCGCCTGTGGCTGAAAA
>CALCDN010000265.1 GCA_937900755.1 uncultured Acetobacter sp.
CAGCCGGCGCAGCCGCAGCAGCAGGCACGCCACGCGGGGTAGGTGCGCGGTTTGCCTGGGGGAGGGGGGGCAGGGCGGCGGCGCCAGCCAGGTGGTGCCGCCGCACTGCATGTTGGGCCTTGTATGTCAGGCCCAACATGCCGGGTCTTGTGGTCCGGGTCTGCGGGGCAGGACCGGCCGGGGTGGTGCCTACCCCTGGTAGGAGGCAATCTCGATCAGGTTTTCATCGGGGTCGTGGCAATAGACCGATGTAATGGGGCCAATGGCGCCAAGGCGGGCCACGGGGCCGTCCACCACGGTAATGCCGCAGCCCTTGAGGTGTTCCACCACATCGTCACTGGTGATGGCGGTAATGAAGCACAGGTCGTTCCCGCCGGACAGGGCGTGGGTGGCGGTGTCCCAGCCGGTTGCGTCATGGGGGCGGAGGTTGAGCTTCTGCCCGCCAAAGCGCAGGGCGGTACGGTTGTTGCGCCCATATTCCTCCCGCTCCATGCCAAGGACGCGCTGGTACCACGAGGCGGAAATTTCAACGTCCCGCACGGTCAGGACAACATGGTCCAGACGATCGACTGTAAAGCGCATGAAAACCACACAGCTCCTTGTTTGTCCGCCCCGCCACGGTGTGGCGGGGCAGCCCCGGTTCGGGCTTACAGTTCAGCGTAGAAGTCGTTGCCCTTATCATCAATAACAATAAAGGCGGGAAAATCCTCAACCTCGATTTTCCACACAGCTTCCATGCCCAGTTCGGGGTATTCGAGCACCTCCACCTTGCGGATGCAGTCCTTGGCCAGCCGTGCGGCGGGGCCACCGACCGAACCCAGGTAGAAGCCACCGTATTGCTGGCATGCATCCCGCACGGCCTTGGAGCGGTTGCCCTTGGCCAGCATGACAAAGGAGCCGCCGTTGGCCTGGAACTCGGCCACGTACGAATCCATGCGCCCGGCCGTGGTGGGGCCAAAGGAGCCGGTGGGCATGCCCACGGGGGTTTTGGCGGGGCCTGCGTAGTACACGGGATGGTCCTTGAGGTACTGGGGCAGGCCCTCTCCACGCTGGAGCCGCTCGCGGAACTTGGCATGCGCGATATCGCGCGCGACCACCATGGTGCCGGTCAGGGCCAGGCGGGTCTTGACCGGGTACTGCGAGAGCGTCTTGCGGATTTCGTCCATCGGGCGGTTGAGGTCAATGCGCACGGCTTCGCCCTCAAGGTGTTCGTCCGTGGTTTCGGGCAGGAAGCGGGCGGGGTCGTGTTCGAGCTGTTCCAAAAAGAACCCTTCAGCACTCACCCGCGCCTTGACCTGGCGGTCCGCCGAGCAGGACACGCCAATGCCAACGGGCAGGGATGCCCCATGCCGGGGCAGGCGCACCACACGCACGTCGTGGCAGAAGTACTTGCCGCCAAACTGCGCGCCAATGCCCAGCTTGCGTGTGAGTTCGAGCACTTTCTGCTCCAGGTCCAGGTCACGGAAGGCGTGGCCCGTCATGTCGCCTTTGGTGGGGAGGGCATCGTACCAGTGGGTGGAGGCGAGCTTGACGGTCTTGAGCGTCTGCTCGGCGGACATGCCGCCAATGACAATGGCCAGGTGGTAGGGCGGGCAGGCGGAGGTGCCCAGTGTGCGCACCTTTGTGTCCAGCCAGTCCAGCAACTGCTGCTCCGAGCCAAGGAGTGCGCGCGTTTCCTGGAACAGAAAGGTCTTGTTGGCCGAGCCACCGCCCTTGGCCACGAACATCAGGTCCATCTGCTCGTCATGCACGCCTGCGGGGCTGGCGAATATGTCGCACTGCACGGGCAGGTTGGTGCCGGTGTTCTTTTCCTCGAACATGCTCAGCGGCGCCATTTGCGAATAGCGCAGGCTGGTGCGGGTGTAGGTTTCGTACACACCTTTGGAAAAGGCGACTTCCTCGTTGCCGTCCACCCATACGCGCTGGCCTTTTTTGCCAAACACGATGGCGGTCCCGGTGTCCTGGCACATGGGCAGGATGCCCCCTGCGGCAATGCAGGCGTTCTTGAGCAGGTCGAGGGCCACGAAGCGGTCATTGTCCGAGGCTTCGGGGTCCTTGAGGATGCTGGCCAGTTTTTGCAGGTGCGTGGGGCGCAGGAAGTGGGCCACCTCGTGGAAGGCGCGCGCCGTCAGTTCCGTCAGCGCCTCGGGGGTGACGTGCAAAACGGTTTTGCCACCGCAGTGCGATGTGCTCACACCGTTGGCAATATCCAGCTTGCGGTACTGTGTGGTGTCCTCCCCCAGGGGGAACAGGGGGGAGTACTGGAATTCTGGCAGTGGGGGGC
>CALCDN010000266.1 GCA_937900755.1 uncultured Acetobacter sp.
CCCTGCCAGAACAAGCTCAAGCTGCTCCTGCGTGCAAAAGCTGCGCGCGATGGGAATAACCTTGCGCGAGATCGGGCACGTGGCGGACACAAACAAAAGCAGGCGGGGCAGGCCCCCACCGGCCAGCGCCATGCTCCGCCCGTCCAGCGTTGCAAACGCGCCGGGGGGGCACAGGCCCCCCGGCTGGAGGCCGCGCGCGCTGGTGAGCGCACCCACGGGCGCGATTTCCTGAAAAAGCCTGCGCAGGCGCGCCAGCATGCGATACGCCACAACAAACGCCGCACACAGCAACACGCTCAGCATGGCGTTGACCAGAACAAGGGTTTGCAGGCCCGCCTGTGTCATGCCGTTACCCCGTGGCCCATGCCGCCCGCACCGTCAGTAAGACCAGATGGCATCGCAGCTGAACCAGAACATGTTGTTGGTGCCGTTATTGGCATAGTTGACGGTCGGGTCATCCGTGGGGGACACGCGGTTGAACGGGTGGGTACCGTTAAGCGCCTTGTCCAGACGCACTTCGGGGCGGATGGAAAAACTGCCCCGTGGCAGCTTGAGAAACTGCGGCCGGTAGGTCACGCCCACGGTCAGTTCCCCATAGGTGGTGCCCGGCGCGTAATCGTAGGAGTAACTGCGCCCGCGCAATTCGTTCACATAGGACATAGGGGAGGTGTTGTTACCCACCACCATGCCGTTATTGTCACGGAAAATTTCGCCACGTGCGTTGAAGGTAAGCGCGGGCGAGAAATCATGTGAAAAATACGTGGTCACGCCATAGACATCATCTTGCAGGTAGTCATCGTGGTAGTAGGTGCCGTTGAACGTGATGGAGCTTGTGTCGTTCAGCTTGTAGGTGGCCAGGAGGTCGCCAATATACTCCATCTGGTGGTTGGCGTCATTGCCTATGGCGTACACACTCTGCTGTGGGCCAACATAGGCAATGGCCGCCACATCGAGCTTGCCATCCGCAAGGCCGGTCAACTGCACGCCAAAATACCCTTTGGGGCGCGTGTTGTTCTTGGCCCCGCCAAATGTGGTGGAGTTCCCCGCGTTAACCCCCATGACCCAGGCCACCGTGTCGGTCATGTGCCATGTGGCCAGCACCCCCACCGTTTCGAACGGCACAATATAGTCGGAGGAATAGTTGTAGGAGTAGAAGGGGCGTTCGAGCGCATCCGTGCCCTCAAAACCCTGAATACCGTATTGCTGGCCAATCTGGAGGTCTATGCCGCCCTTGCTCAGCCACGGCAGATGCGCATCAATATGGGCCTGGGTGGGCGCCCACTGGTAGATGCCCGTCAGGTTGCCATCCCCCATGCCAATGGTCGGGTTGAAGCGCGCGTCCGAACCATACAGCACCTCGAACACGAACCCGATGCCATACCCCCCACCTATGTCGGTCGTGGGGTGCGAGAGCGTGCCCGTAATCTGGTTCAAGGTGGCGGTGTTGGCCCGGTCCACGTATGACTGCGCCCAGTTGCGGCCCGTATGTGTCCACGGGTTGCCGTTTACACCCGCCTCGACCACTAGATGGCCTTCCAGGTCATCAAACCACGTGTGGTTCTTTGAAGGTTTGAGATTTACCTCTTCCTTGCCCGCCTGCGCCTTTTCCGCCGGGGTTTCCTCCAGCACCAAAGGACGCGCAACGTCACCGGGGGTTATCTTTTCCTGCGCCAGCGCGGGCAACGCCGCCAGTTGCAGGGTAAGCCACATCCCCACGGGTAAAGGACGGCAAAGAGACATTCTTTTTTTGCTCCACAAATCAGAACGGAAATAGCCCCCCACCCCTGCGGGCCGGACCGGGCACATGTTTGGTTGCTACACGCTGGAGGAGGAAAGGATAAAAGTCATTTTAAGGTTTGATGTCATCTGGCGTTCTTGCAACGCCCAGGCGGCAGAATGGCCACTGGCCGTCCCGCCAGCGCCTACCCCCTGTCGGGTTGGCGCGCGCAGGCTGCAAGCGAACGCTCCAGCACATGCGCGCGCAGGGCCATGAAATCCGGCCCCGAAAGCGGGTGCGCGCGCCAAGCATGCACCTCGGCCGCCGTATAGGGCCTAAAGCCGGGCGGCGTGCTCGTCCCCCCCAGCGTGACCAGCACAAAGTTCATGACATCGGCCAGCGTCTGGTCATCGCGGATGAGCGACATGGACACACCGGGTACCCGCACCAGATAGGCCCGTCCCTCCTCCGTGCAGGCAAAGCTGCCCACGCTGTTGCGCAGCATGGGCACAAAGGTCGGGCCCGATATGCCCTCGATCCCGTGGCACCCACCACAATGGGACACATACACAGACTGCGTGTGGCTTAACGTGGTCGCACCCGCCACGGCGTCTGGCATGACGCTTGGCATGGTGCTTGGCATGGCGTCTGGCACGGCATGGGCGCGCACGGCGCCAACTGCAAGGACCAGCACCGCAACGCAGGCAGGCAGGATGTTCCACGACAACCCCGCAGGCATTATCAGGAACTTTTCCCGATCACAGCGGCGGTGGAGCAGTTGTACATTTCCGACGTACCCGTGCCAAAGCACCAGATGATGTCGTTATTGGCCATGGGGCGGTAGGAGGGCTGGTCGCCATCGGTGCCAAGGCAGGTTACCTCGTTACACGAATCCTGCCCACAGCAGTCACGATAGGCAATCATGTAGGCGTTGCCATCTTGCGGGTTGTAGCAACTGCCAATCCACGATGTGGGGGACGGCGCCGTGCCGGGCGGGCAGCTATGCACCCCCCCACCGCACGACGTGCAGAGATTGCCGTCAATGGCGCAGTACCGCCAGTAATCGCACGCAGTGGGGTCCTTGGCCTGCGCCTTGGCCCCAAAGGGGGTTGGCGCCTTGGCCACACTCCTGCCTGCCACGGGGGCGGCAGCGGATGCGCGGCTGACCGGCAGCAGGGGGAACAGCGGCACAGCCGCCGCAAGCCCGCCCAGCCGGGCCACCACACCACGGCGGGACGTGCGGCTGGCAAAGCGGCGCAGCACGGTTTCGGTCATGCGGTCGAGCAGGGATACGCCCTGTTCCGTTTTGTTTGTGTGTTCAGAAGGCAACATGCGTATTCGCTCCTGTATCGGCTGACAGTGTGGGGTGGGTGGAGGCCACGCCATCCAGCACCCCTTCAATCTGCCGGCGGGTATTCACCAGATTTTTGGCCAGTATGGCGCCGCGCTCATCAAGCAGCACCACCGATGGCATACGGTTGATTTGCAAAACCAGAGCCAGTTCAACCCCGGTTACAAGGGGCGCGCCCTGCATTTCCGGCCGGACCTGCTGCATGGCCCTGAGTTCGGGCTCGGGGCCATCCCCCACAAACACAAGGTCCAGCCCGCGCTCGGCGGCGATCTGGCGCGCAATGGGGGACACGCGCTTGCACACAGGGCACTCCGCCGCCACAAACAGCAAAAGCTGCCTGCGCCCGGGTGGCAGAACATCCCCCACGGTAAAGGGCCTGCCATCCAGCGTGTGCAGGATCAGGCGCGGGAGCACCTGCCCCACGTCCAGCCCCGGCTTGGCCTCCTGGTTCCCCAGCGGGGCCAGGCGTTCGTGCAGCACGCCAATCTGGCGGGCCAGCGCCACCAGCACCACGGCCAGCACAAGCACAAGCAGCACAAGGACTGCCTGCCATATTCCCAGCAGCACCATCATGCGCCATGCTCCCGCGCACCAGAGCCAGAACCAGAGCCCGGCACGCGCACAGGCGGCAACACCTGCATGGCCTGCCACAGCAGGTACACGCACACGCCACCCGCCACACCCTGCCCCCACAACACGGGAGAAATACCCCC
>CALCDN010000267.1 GCA_937900755.1 uncultured Acetobacter sp.
TGCCCGGCTTCTGGCTGTTACGGCGCAGGGGGCTGGACGCAGGCGGGCAGGGTCACGGCGACCGCCCCCCCCATAACCCCGGCCAGGATGGGGTTCCAGTGCCCGGTAACATCGAGAAAACCCAGGACATTGGCAGGGTCCGCCATGCCCGATACCCACAGCCCGCCGCCAAACAGCAGGCCGCATAAAAACGCGACAGCCACGGTCATGCCGCTCCCCCTTCCAGCCGGGTCACAAGAACTGTAGCCACGGCCACAGCCATGAAAATGGCAACAGCCACCAACGACCGGCCAGACCTGTTGCCCAGCCCGCAAACGCCGTGCCCGCTGGTGCAGCCATTGGCCAGAGCGGTGCCAAACCCTATGAGCAGGCCCGAAACAACAAGGCGTTCCCAGCCAATATGGGAAAAGGCTTCCGGCACGGCCGCACCGCAAAGGCGGGCCAGCGCGCCAGTTGCCACCAGCCCTGCCAGCACGCCCCACCGCCACCGCTGTGCGGGGTGGCGTATGGCGTTGCCCAGAATACCGCTCGCCCCCAGAATATGCCCTTCAAACGCCATAAGCAGTACGGCGGCTGTGCCAATCAGCACGCCGCCGCCCAGTGCCGCCAACCATGCCGCGGTCATGCCCTAACGCACCAACTGGCCAAGGGCCGCCACCAGCGCATCCACATCCTCAAAACTGTTATACAGGCCAAAGGACGCCCGCACCGTTGCCTCCACGCCAAACCGGCGCAGGGCTGGCTGGGCGCAATGGTGGCCAGAGCGCGCGGCAATGCCGTGCCGGTCAAGGTGCTTGGCCACGTCATTGACGCCGTGCCCGTCCACAATAAAGGAGAGCACGCTGGCTTTGGCCTGTGCCGTTCCAATAATGCGCACGCCGGGCAGGTGCGCAAACTGGTGCGTTGCGTAGTCCAGCAAGGCGTGTTCATGCGCGGCAATGGCGGGCAGGCCAATGGCCTGGAGGTAGTCCACCGCGGCTCCAAGCCCGACAGCGCCTGCTATATCCGGTGTGCCAGCCTCAAATTTTTCGGGCAGGCCCTGGAACTCGGTATGGGCGAAAGTAACATCGCGGATCATATGCCCACCCCCTTGCCACGGTGGCATGGCCTCCAGCAGGTGGCGTTTGCCGTAAAGGATGCCAATACCCGTAGGCCCATAGATTTTGTGGCCCGAAAGAACCAAAAAATCCGCGTCCAGTGCCGCCACGTTCAGGGGGAGATGGGGGGAGGACTGGGCCGCGTCCACCAGCACGGGCACGCCGGCTGCGTGGGAGAGGGCTATGATCTGTTCAACAGGGTTGATGGTGCCAAGCGCATTGGCCACATGCGTGACCGAAACAAGCTTTGTGCGGCCAGAAAGCAGTGCCGCAAAATTTTCCAAAAGCAGTTCCCCCCGGTCATTGACCGGAGCAACCCTGAGCACGGCCCCCGTTTGTTGCGCCAGCAACTGCCAGGGCACAATGTTGGCGTGGTGCTCTATGGTGGTGATCAGGATTTCATCACCAGCACCTATGTTGGCCCGGCCGTAGCTCTGGGCCACAAGGTTTATGGCCTCGGTTGTGCCGCGCACAAAAACGATTTCCGCGGCCTCGCGCGCGCCAATGAAGCGCTGGAGTTTTGTGCGCGCGCCTTCGAACGCATCGGTCGCGCGGGCGGCCAGGGTGTGGGCCGCGCGGTGGATGTTGGAATTGTCGTGCTCATAAAACGCGGAGGTGGCGTCAATGACCGCGCGGGGTTTCTGGGTAGTGGCCGCGTTGTCCAGCCAGATCAGCTTATGGCCGTTGACCTTTTGATGCAGGATGGGAAAATCCGCCTGGATCCGGGCCACGTCATACCCACCTGCGGCGGGCCTTGCCGTGTTTGGCAGCGCCCTGGCCTGCGTTGTCGCAGCGGTTGTCCCGCGCAGGAAATACGGCACGGCATGCGCGGGCTCCACGGCCCTGGCCTGCAA
>CALCDN010000268.1 GCA_937900755.1 uncultured Acetobacter sp.
ACCTCCGCATGGCGGAATCAAAATCCGCTGCCTTACCGCTTGGCTACGCCCCAATGGCCTGAACCGCCTGCGCCTCTTTTAAGCCAAACAGGACCCGGTCGTAAAGGCCGCTTGTCGTGAAATTAGTGGTCTGGTGCCGATATTGTGGCGTTGGTGAAGTTCACGTCCATGTCCGCCACATTCTCGATATCGGCCAGTCCGTCCGGGGGCGCGCTTTCGTCTGTTCCGGTGGGGAACAGGCCAAACCGCCCGGCCCTGTCCAGCGCCTGGTCAAGGGCTGCCATGGTGCTGCCCATGTCGGGGCTTTCGTCTTTTTCCCAGACGCGCAGGGTGTGCGTCCACACGGCTACAAGCATGTTCACGCGTACAAAACCCAGTATGCCATTGGCGTTTACGCCTGCGGCATCGGCCATCCAGCGCATGCTTTCCACCGTAGCACCACCCAGGAGTATGGTCAGGGCCGGGTCCATGGGCAGGCTGCGAAAAACGGACTGCAATCCCCCACGGTACTGCTGGAACACATCCAGCCTGCGCATGAGCAGGTCAAACAGGCGCTCACGCACGGCGCCGCAGATCATGTCGTCCGCCAGTGCGACATCATCAGCCAGACGGCCAAGACGGAGCAGAATACTGGCCTTGAGTGGAAAACGCCGCCGGGCCTCGGGCAAGGCCAGCCCCGCCTGACGGGCCGCGGCCAGCACGGTTACGGAGTTCCAGCCTTGGTCCTGGGCCAGTGTCAGGGCTGCCGAGACAAGGGCTGAGTCAAAGTCGTCATTATCCATATCAAAGACCTGTCGCATGAGCGGTAAGGAGCAGGGCGGCAATGACGCCCGAAAGACCCGAAAGGGAGAAAAAGGAATTAGCTGGCCAGTTCGCGGGCACGGTGCACGGCGGCGGCAATGGCGGTGGAGGTGGTGGCGGGCCACGCCTGCGGGGCCATCATGACCTTGAGGGCTTCGGCCGTGGTGCCGCCAGGGCTGGTAACATTGCGGCGCAGTTCATCCGCATCTGTTGGCAGCGTGTGCAGCATGCAGCCCGCGCCATACAGGGTGCCACGGGCCAGCTTGCGCGCAATATCGGCGGGCAGGCCCTGTTCCACACCAGCTTTTTCCAGCAGTTCAGCCAGTAAAAACACATAGGCCGGACCACTGCCGGAGATGGCGGCAACGGAGTCGATCAGCCCTTCCTCCTCCACCCACACGGTTTCGCCCACTGCTTTGAGCAGCGCATTGCAATGCGCTTTTTGGGCCGCTGTGGCGTTGGGGGGCGCGTATAGCCCGCTCATGCCCGCACCCAGCGCGCAGGGCGTGTTGGGCATGGAGCGGATAATAACCGGGTTGGCCTGTGCATTGGCCTGCACACAGGTTGCATGCAGGCTGGCAATGGTGCGCCCCGCCATGACCGAAAGCAGTGTGGCCTGCCCAAAACGCTGGGCCAGTTCGGCCAGCACCGGGTTGGCCTTTTGGGGTTTGACCGCGACAATAATAACGTCTGGCGCAAAATTGGCGGGCACGTCCTGTATGCTCCGCACCACCTGGTGGGGGGCGGGCAGGTCCGTTTTGTGCCGGTCAATGATGATGGAGGGCGCAAGCCCCGCCCTGAGCCAGCCCTCGAGCATGGCGCCACCCATTTTGCCGCACCCGACAAGCAGAATGGAGGGAAGGGGAGAAAGCTCGGTCATGGTCATGCCTCTCCGTGGCAGTCCAGCATGGCCGAGGCCAGCGCATCCGCCGCACTCAGCCCGCCGGTAAGGAAAAAGCGCAGGGCGGGGTAAAAACGCTCACACTCGGTCAGGGCGATGTCGATCATGTCTTCAAAAATGTCGGTCGCGGTTTCCGTGCCGCGCAGGAGCAGGGCGTGGCGGAACAGCAGCACCCCATCCTCCGTATCCACGCTGAAGTGGCCAACCCATACCTGCTCGTTGGCAAGGCCGATCAGCTCGTACAGGGCGACGCGCATGTCCGGGCTTACGCGCAGGTCAAAGGCGCAGGTGAACAAAATGGTACCCAGCTCGGCCGACCACGAGAAGAACAACCCGTAGTCGCACCATCTGGCCGGGGCTTCGGCCGCCATTTCGGTCGGGGTGCAGCGGTCAAAGGTCCACCCGTGCCCGACAATGACCTGTTCCATCAGGTCCAGCGGGTTGGAGGGAGGGGTGGTGGAACCGGTTGTCAGGGCTGGCATGGCATGACTCCCGTGCCTGCGGTCAAAAACAAAAACGGGACGGTGGGCGCGCGCGGACGGTTAGTGCACGCGGCCCTGGTGGCTGCCGGTCAGTTTCTGTTCCAGCGCGTCCACCCGTGCTTCCAGCGCCGCTACGCGGCGTGTGGCCTCTTCCTGGCCAATGCGGGCCTGGGCCGCCAGTTCGCGCATGACTTCAAATTCTTCGCGGCGGACAACCTGCAGGCTGGTCAGCACTTCGTCCACGCGGCTGCGGACAATGGCGTTCATTTCCTCGCGCACACCTGTCAGTGCGGAGACCGCACCTCCGGCAACACCTGCAAGATCATCAAAAAAGCGCGGTTTGTCAGCCATGCGAGGGTCTCCAATCAATCCGTTATGAGCGCCCAACAGCCTGTTGCTGTCTGGCGTAGTGCTCTTATGGTCCCGACTTTATAAAGAATAAAGGCCCCGCCGGACAGAGGCCAAGGCCCGGTTTCCATTTTTGTGGTCCAGTTTATCCGCATGGCGCACATGTGGCTTTCGTTTACGCTCCATTGACCGCTTGGGGTCGCGTTCCCATTATTAAGACTAACGGTTGAAAAAACGGTGCGGTGCGCGAACAGTCTTCGGGCAGCCCCGTACCGTGGTATGGAGACAGCATTAGAATGACGACAGTCTTGGCGGGGGCATTTTACACACTCCGCCTGAACGCCCATGTCGGGGTTGTGGCTGGGTGCGGGTGGCGCGTGGTGCTGCCAGATGTTGGTAACAGGATGGGGGAAGGGACGGCTGCATGAGTGATCGCGATCCGTATTCAGTATTGGGCATTGCCAAAACAGCCAGCCAGGATGACATCCGCAAGGCGTACCGCAAGCTGGCCAAAAAACATCACCCAGACCTGAACCCCGGCGACAAGAAAGCCGAGGAAGAGTTCAAGGCCCTCAATCAGGCCAACGATCTTTTGTCCGACACGGACAAGCGCGCCCGCTTTGACCGGGGCGAAATCGATGCCTCCGGGCAGGAGCGCCACCCCGGTTTTGGGGCCGGAGGCTTTGGCGGTGGTGGCGGTGGCGGTGGCGGTTTTGGGGGCGGTTTTGGCGGTGGCGGGTTCCGCCGCGGTGGACCTGGCATGGGAGGTTTTCAAGAAGAGGACCTGAACGCCCTGTTCGGCGGCATGTTCGGTGGTGGCGCGCGCGCGCGCCGTGCTGGCCCGCGGCCGGGCGCGGGCCGGGGCGTCGCGGGTGATGTCGGGTTTGGGGCTGGGGGGCGCGGCGGG
>CALCDN010000269.1 GCA_937900755.1 uncultured Acetobacter sp.
CAGTTTTATAATACCCCGCTGGGGGCTGCGGATTCGCGGCGCAATGTGGCCCTGTTTGCCCAGGCCATTGCCGCGTAAATGCCCCACCACGCCCTCCCCCCGCCACGGGAGCGTCCACGGGGGCATCCCCGGGGGGGTGGTGGAGGGGCGGCCAGCTAGGGCAGAATCAGCAGGGTGGAAAAGGGGAGAATGGAAGAGGAGGAAAAACAGGATAAAGGGTCAAGCGCAAATGCAGAAAATAATAATAACTTCATAAAAAAACAGTTATATTTCATGTTGTTATATGGTTGATCGGTTGTTAGGAATTTTCCCGTCCTGACCTTGCGGGCTGGATTAAGGCGAAAAAACATGACGTTGCGTTTGTTAGAGGTGGACGTGCCCGCATATTCCAACCAGTGCCTGATGCGTGATATTGCAAGCCGGGTGGAACCCGTGCGCGCCACGGAGGCCGGGTCGCATGTTCTCGCCATTTTCCAGGACAATGCCGAACTGGCGGGTATTCCCGTGGTGGATGAGCACAACCGGCCCATAGGCATGGTGCAACGCCGGGACTTTTTTTTGCGACTGGGGCAGCGCTTCGGGTACGAGGTTTACGCCAACCGCCCGATCTCCCTGCTTATGGAGTGCGAACCCATACTGGTTGATGTCCAGGAAAAAGTGCCCGACTTTGTTGCAAAAATTCTGAGCATCCGTTCCCTCAACCAGATCAACGAATTCATCATAACCGAAGGTGGCCAGTATTACGGGCTGGGTTCGGCACTCAGTCTTACGCGTTCCCTGCACGCGCAGGCCATCGATACCATCAACGAGCTCAACAAGATTGCGGGCGAACTTCGGCAGGCCAATAAAACCATCATGCGCGATAAATCCTTTATTTCCGGTATAGTGGATAATATTCCCACAGCCATTCAGGTGCGGGATATCAAAACGGGTGACATTATTGTGCATAACAAGGCGGCGGAGGAGTATGGCCTGCATACCACCGCCTCTTATGCGGGCGCGCCCTTCAATGCTCCCCTGTTGCTGGACGGAGGGCTGGCCGAGGACCCGTTCCTGTACCAGCAGCCCGATGCGGTGGAGGAAACACTGGTGGACCGCGAAGGCCGCTCGCGCGTGGTTTCCCGCCATGACCTGCTGATTGCCGATGATGACGGCAACATGCGCTGGGAGCTCTGTGTTGCCGATGACATTACCGAATACCGTGAGGCACAGCGCAGGATCGAGCGGCTGGCGCACTATGACAGCCTGACCGGCCTGCCCAACCGCTATTACCTGGGTATCCGCCTGGGTGAACTGTCGCAGGACCTGAGCAACCCGTTCGTGCTGCTCTACATAGACCTCGACTACTTCAAATCCATCAACGACATGTATGGCCACAGCGGGGGGGATGAACTGCTGATCGCCGCCGCCGCCCGGCTGAAGGCCTGCTGCCGCGAGGATGACTTTGTCGCCCGCCTCGGCGGGGACGAGTTCGCGGTGATCTGGCAGCATTACGGCCAGCTGGACGAAATCGAGACCCGGCTGGTGGACCTGGTGGCAAGCCTTGGGCAGACCTACATCATCCAGGGGGCGGAGGCCAAGTCCGGGGCCAGTATCGGGGCTGCGAGCTTTCCGCTCCAGGCGGGGGATGTCACAACCTTGTTGCAATACGCCGACATGGCGCTCTACCGCGCCAAGGCCCTTGGCCGTTGCCAGCACAAGCTGTTTGACACCGACCTGAGCTACGAAATTCTGGAACGGGCCGAACTGGTCTCCGCCTTGCACCGGCTGGTGGAAGGGGAGGGGCTGTTGCTGCACTACCAGCCCATTTACGGCATTGCCGCGCGCAAGGTGCAGTCTTACGAGGCGCTGGCCCGCTGGGACCACCCCGAACGCGGCATGATCCCGCCTGACGTGTTCATCCGTCTGGCGGAGGAGACGGGGCTTATCCACCAGCTGGGCGAGCGGATCCTGCATATAGCCTGTAACGAGGCATTGAGCTGGCCTGCGCATGTCAATGTGTCGGTCAATGTTTCCCCCCTTCAGCTAAAAAATAGAAAATTCCCTGAAATTGTCAGGAATGTTCTGGAAAAAACCGGGTTTGACGGCGCGCGGCTGGAGGTGGAAATAACCGAAAGCGTGCTGATGGATGAATACGAGCATAAGAACGTCATTCTAAGCGAGCTCAAGGCCCTTGGCTGCAAGATCAGCATGGATGATTTTGGCACCGGCTATTCCTCGCTCAGCTATTTGTGGAAGTTCTCGTTCGACAAGATCAAGATCGACCGTAGCTTTATTCAGGCCCTGCCCGACCCCACCGCCAAGGAAATCATTCAGGCCATTCTGGGCATTGCCAGCATCCGCGCCATGACCGTAACCGTGGAAGGGGTGGAAACAGCCGCGCAGTTGCAGATGGTCAGCACCATGGGCTGCTCGGAGGCGCAGGGCTACTACCTTGGCCGCCCGCAGCCCCTGGCCAATGCGGAGGTGCGTGAGCGCGAGATGGTCCTGGCGTGGGACTGAATGTGCCCCGCGCACCTGTGGGGGCGGGCAAAAGTTCGTAGTGTTCAGGGG
>CALCDN010000270.1 GCA_937900755.1 uncultured Acetobacter sp.
TAATAAAACAGGCAAGGCTGGGGGTGGGCCGCCATGCATCCTGTTTTCAGGCTCCACGAACAGTCCTGCCCCATGGGGGCAGGACTTATGCGCGGGTTTTAGTCAGCCTGATGGCAGACAGGTCGCGTGTCTGCCAGTCGTGTGTGGGAGGGGATGTCAGCCAAAGGCCCCAATGTCGTGCATGAGTGCCACGCTGATTTCGCGCAGGAGTTCGAACATTTCGCCCATGGGGGCGAAGATGTCGCGGTGTTCGCGCACATAAATCCCTTCTTCACGCGGGCCGCGTGGTTCGTGGAAATCCAGATTGGAGGGACCCGTGCCGGTGGGGAAGATATATTTCATTTCCTTCAGAACGGTCGGGATATCCAGGCACAGGATGTGCTGCATCATCATCTCGTGGTTGAAACCGCCACGGGGCATGAAAAATGGAATACGGCATGCCAGAAGCCAGATGCGCTCGATCAGCATGATCCGTATGGCATGCAGCAGGCGGATGCGTGGTTCCGTGCGGGGGGCGTGCTGCCATGCCTCGCGCAGGGCCAAGTGGTCAGCCTGGATGCGGCGGAACATGGTGTGCAGTTCGGCGGACAGGTTAAGCCTTTCCAGCCCCCCCATGAGTGCGAGAAAAGCCTTCTGCCGCTGGGGGGATGCCTCCTCCGTCGCCCGGTCCAGCCAGAACCCGGGGTCCAGCATGCATACAACGCTCTTGAGCACCTTGTCGTCCGAGCAGGCCAGGGCATGGCGGGCAAAGTCCAGGGCGCGGTGGAAGCGCGGGCTGGAGGTGTTGAGGGTCTCGAATGTTTCCGGGTGGCGCTGGGCGGCCGCACCTAGGCCCTGCAAGGTATTGGCGCACCAGCCTAGCTGCTGGAGGATGGCGTTGTTGGGTATGGCGCGGAGTTGGCCTGGATGCGTGATCCGGCTACGGGTTGCCGCCTCCGCACTCTGCCGTGCAGGCGGGCGCGAGCCGGTGCGGTCAATCAGCGCGGGGCCAAAGGCGCCCAGCAGGGCGGCATAGCCAGGGTCGGCCACGAGCCCTTTCATGTTGTCGATCACACTGGAGAAAAAGTCCGCCGAAAAGTCCGGGCGGTCGTAGATCGGGTCGCTTTTGTGCTGGTCGCTGAGGAACAGATTTTCCGCAATGGTCGCCATGGTGGCTGTGGCCAGTTCCGGGCTGCCAAAAAGCAGGTAGCCATCCCCCCCCTGAAAAGCGGTTTCCTCACGACAGTGAATGTTGGAGCTTTCAAAGCGTTTGCGCACATGCGTGGGGGAGAGGTAGTCCAGCCGGTCAGCCATGCGGAACGGGTGCGCCCCGCGGCCTATGCTCTCGCCATGCGTATCAAAAAACACGACTTCAACGCCGGTCAGGTCCCAGCGTACCAGCAGGTCATGAATATGCAGGCGCAGGCGCTCGATCTGGTAGGAGGCGGCAAGCTGGCCAATATACCGCCCCGAATCCGAATAGCCGAACTGGAAGCATATCCGCCCAACACGGCGCAGGTAATCGCGCCATGCGGGGGAGCGGAGCGCTTCCTCCACAATATGTTCGCCCTTGACCAGCGCGTCCTCTGTTTCAAACAGCGGAGAAATTTCAATGCGGTCGGCAACGCCAAAGTAGGTGGCAATCCAGAGTGCCGCCAGCAGGGTATAGCCTGTTTCGGTCTCGGCGATCAGGAAGCGGACGGGGGTGTCGGAATCCACGTATTTGACAATCTGGGCAATTGTCATCATCAGCCGCCCGGCCGACGAGGGATCGCTCAACAGCGCGCCAAAGTCCACCGGCACGGGGGTTACATTTTCCAGCGCCTCGTTTACGCGGTTGAGCAGGGCGCGGCGCTGGGCGGGGTTGGTCGGGTCGTCCAGCAGGTTGAGCTTCTGGCGCACAAAGTTGTGAATCTGGCTGGCGTTGAGCCGCACATGCGTGTGGGCCAGCCCAAGCCCGTGGGCCAGAAAACCGGCACGGGCCACGGCGAGCGGCAGTTGCGCGGATGGAGGGGCCGCCTCTATGGCGGCCTGGAGCAGGGTGTTCAGCTCCGATGCGGAGGTAAGCGCCGTTTCGCGGCCAGTGACCAGCAGTTGTGCAAAATGGGCCACGGCCTGCCCGTCCGTTGCGCCTGTGGGCACGGCGGTTATCTGGGTTTTAACGCAGTCTATGGCTTTTTGCAGGGTGTCGCTCAACTCAGGTGCCAGAACGCCTTCATGGGCAATCTGACATTCCAGGCGCATGAGCTGGAAGAGCTTCATGCGCAGGCGCAGGCGCAGTGTGTCCCACCACCCTATGTCCGTCCGGCCATCCGTATCGTAGCCAACCCAGCTGGTGGCAATGACCGGACAGGGGCAAAGAGTGCTCCATTCATCGGGCCATGTATTTTTCGCGGTTGTAAGCAGGGCGGTGTTTAACTGGTCTATGGCGTCACGCGCGCGGGTGATGGCCTGTGCGGCCAGCGTGAATTCCTCTTCCAGCGTTGGGTGGACGCTGCGGCGGTGCGTTGCAAAGAACGGTGCCGTTTCTGGCGGCACATCGTGCGATGCGCTCTGGGCCAGTGCCTCGTAAACCGGGTTGCTCAGCGCAAAGGTCGGGTGGGCGGTAAATACCGCGGCAAAACGGATGGAGGAGACACGCTGGCTATAGGCCGCGAACGAGGCGGATGGCAGGTGCGCGCAAAGCTGCTCGGCAACATGGCGCAGCTTGTCCTGTGCCGTGTCCAGCGCGGCCCCCCCCACGTAGCGGTGCAGGCGGCGGGAGCGGGCCAGAAAAGCCTGGGCGCGCAGGGTGCGCACCAGTTGGGTGACATCCTCAAACGTGATTGTCCCACTTTCCAGCGCGTCGCTCAGGCGCAGGGCCGTGCCCATGACGGGGTTGGTGCCTTCCGCCGGGGTGCCGGTGGAGGACAGGTTGGCAATGGAGGCGAGCACGCTCCCGATGCGAGGGGGAAGGGAAGAGAAATCCGTGTTCATGGCGCGCTCTATATCCTTGCGGATTGAATCGGAAAAGAAACAAAACGGTCGGGCAACAATTTATTCGTCAGCTTTTCATGTCTGCTTTATGTGCGCAACCGTGCTCACGCACACTTGGGGTGGCGGAGGTGGAGTGCTATTCATGTTTCCATGACAGCGCATACCGACACGGAAGGCGATATCGCCGCCCGGCAGACACTCCGGCGATACCAGAACGGGGCCACGGGGCTACTGGTTCTGATGGGGGGACT
>CALCDN010000271.1 GCA_937900755.1 uncultured Acetobacter sp.
TCTACACAAGGAGTATCGTCGGCAGCGTCAGATGTGTATAAGAGACAGATTAAGTGTCTCGCCGCGCACACCGGGTTTTATTCTCCTGCTTTTTAAGTGCCCGCGATTATGGCACTTCTTGCGCGCAAGCGGAATATCCAAGATGAAGAGTTTGTTCTCAAGCTATTGCATGCACGGGTTGCACTTTGCCTGAGCCGTGGTCATTGCGCCTAGGTGCCTACCGTCCTCCAGGCCGTTATAACGGGGCTTGTCCGCCTTTGCGTAACCCCTGCCCGCCTGCTGTCATGGTGAAGATAAACCGGCGTAGACCGAGGGTTATTGTACGCAAGGTGTGTTGGTGAGCACGTGACTGTGGCCTAAACAGCACAGGGCCTGGGACTGTGATGTCTCGCGGTTACGCTATTGTTGACATTGATTATCAATTGCATATATCTGCCTATTCACATTTTTGTGGTGGAATGACCCATGCGACAAACTCCCTCCCCGGCTGGCCCCGCCATGCCTGCGCCGTTGTCTGACGTGTTTTTGCACCACCTTAAGGGCGTGTCACACCCACGCTGTAACGGTCTGTCGTTTTCGGTTAACATGCGGAATAATATACACACACGATCTGTGCCGGCCTGTCGCGCGCATGCCGCCGGTTATCTTGGGCATGGGCAGAGCCTGGCAATGCGGCTGGAGTATGAATGGTGACACTGTCTGGGCTGGCCCTGCTTGGCGGAGGGGGCTGTACGCTGGCGTCTGGCGTGCTGTTCTACCTTTGCTCAAGACATCAGCGTATTTTTGCCCGGCGCCCGAACAGCCGGTTGTGCCTGTCTGGCGCAATGGGTGCGGGAATACTGGCCATTGCTCTGCTGGAAGGCGTTAAAAGCGCAACTACGGCATGCTTTATGGTTGTGTTGCTCCTTATGGTGGTCTGCTGTTTTTTTCCCCTGTTCATGGCGACGCTGCATACGGGTAAAAAGCAGCCATGACTGAACTCAGGCTGGATAACCGGCAATGGCTTGCCAAGCTTGCCGCGGCAATTGTGCCTGGACTTCTGCTGGCCTTCGGCGGCATGGCTGTGGTGGGGCAGTTGTGCCACACCAACGCGGAGGCACAGACTGTTTCAGCGCAGTTTTTAATGTGGCTTGCCGTCCTGATCTGGGTTGCCCTCATCGGGAGCTGTTTTCTGTTCCGCTCAGGGTTGCGGGCATGGGTGACACTGGGGAGTGCTGCCGTTATTGCGTGGGGCCTGTTTGCAATACTGGCAAAAGTGATGATGGCATGAAAATTCGCCCAGATATTGTGCAGGTCTACCGCGAAGTACACAGCTGGGTTGGTATTCTTTGTGGCCTGTTTTTGTTCGTGGCGTTCTATGCCGGGTCCATCAGCATGTTTGAACACCCATTGCAAAACTGGCTGACACCCGTCCCCACTTTGCCTAAGCCGGTCACAATTGAAGCAACGCCTGAACTTTTGCAAAAAGCGTTTGCAGCACACCCCGAAGCTGGCGCGCATTATATCCTCGTCATCACCCCAGATCATACGCGCCCTGCCCGCCTGATGTGGCCGCAGGACCCCGCACGCCACGGCCATGGGCCGCAAGACTTTGTGCTCGCAGCTTTGTCGCCTGCGGGCGAGTTGGTTACAACCACACGCAAACCATCGGAAATTCCTTTTTTCATCGATCAGTTACACGAGCAGGTCGGGCTGCCATTGCCACATGCCGTATCCCTGTATGTTATGGGGTGTGTGGCCCTGATCTATTGTCTGGCTCTGGTTTCAGGCGTGATCGCCTTTTTGCCCGCGTTGAAAAAAATGCTCTTCGCTGTCAGGCTGGATACGGGCGCACGCAAGGTGTGGCTTGATCTGCACAACCTGCTGGGTTTTTTTTCCCTGCCCTTCCATTGCATCATCGCCCTGACATCTGTTGTTTTTGCGTTTCATGCCCCGGTGTTTTCCGTGCAGGCCAAACTGTTCCAGTCTGGGCAGGAATCCGGGCAAAAAAACCATGCCCACGGGCATGGGCCACCAGCAGGCAGGGAAAAAGGGGAGGCCCCGACATTCAGCATGCCAGGGCAGATGCCTCCTGATGCGCTGCTTGCGGCATTGCAGGAGCAGGCTCCCGGTTTTGCGCCGGATACCTTGGAATACACAACACAAAATGGAAAAGGCAGAAGCAAAACCACACTCAGGGTTTTCGGGCATGATGAGCGCTATCCCATGCCCGGGGCGGCAAGCGGGCTTGCCATGCTGGACCCGGTTAGCGGCAAAAAATTA